>NZ_JBXSQI010000013.1:0-87051 GCF_057063565.1 Gilliamella sp. X-57
AAACTCGGCCGGTATTTCTCATTATTTGTAGTAGCTTTTCCCACCGTTTATCTGTTAGCATTGTTCTTGGCATGATGAATCGAGTTATGGTTGTTTTTTGCAGAATTATTATAACTCACATCATGCCATCTAAAAAATAATCACGAAAGATCAACACGCCCTTATAACTTATTTATTTTATTGTGATTAAAGGTTAGCTTTTAAATTCACAATTTCAGCCTTTAAGCATGAAATTTTTATTTTTAATAAGGAAACGATAAAATGGGATTGATGAATAAAGTAGTGGAAGTATTTCCAACTCGCCCTTTAAAAGTTATGAAACTAAAGCAAGAAGGCATATTACATCAAATAAAAACAATATTTGCGATAATATTTTGCTTTGCATTAGCTATGTTTATGGCCCTGAATCATTATCCTGGATTAATTGATGATTATAAAATATCACGGAATCCAGTTGTGGTTGACTATCATGCAGAAGTAAAATGTAATACAAGACGTATTATTGAGAATTGTTCAGTGAAAATTACCACTAATACAGGACAAGTTATTAAGCGAGCTCTCCCTGGTGGAATAAGCAAAAATAATCAAGTTGTAACTGTGGCTTCTGCCGATGATCCTTCACTAGTAACAATCAATTTAGCTATTGATAATATGCTGAGGGTATTTGTGATTACGACTGTTCTTACTCTTTTATTTATGTTGCCTGTATGGATGGGTTTAGTAACTATCTTAAGAATACATAAAATGAGAAAAGTTATCAATGAAATCAATGGACAAAGATTAACTCTTGCTATTGTTCCGATTAAATTAAAATCTTATGGTAAAACAATAACTGCTATATATCATGCAAAAAATGCACAAGGTGTAGATGTTAAATGTGTAGCCGTTTTTAATAAAGACTCAAACGGTGGACCAATTATTATAGGTGATATGACTAAAAATAAATGTAATGTCTTGGCCATAATCGGGAAAAATAATCCTGTTCCTATTATTCTTGATCAAAACTTTACGCGTTGTGATTTTACTGATAATGAAATTCAAGCATTAAAAACAGTTCTTATCAATAGTAGTGAATTCAGGTTAAGTCTAAATATTCACATGTTATAAATAGAGCGATAGCATCGCCCTATTTTTTAGGGCTTATGATATGTATTGCAACTTATTTCTCTTTTAAGACAAAATAAACAAACTGCACTTATTAATGGCTTGCTAGATAAACCTTAAATTTTGTCGTTTGGGCAATCACTTCAACGCTTTTAAATGTTTCATCTAAAATAGTTTGATACGGTAAAAATGAATTTGCCACAATGCACAAATAACCATTTAATTTTAGGTGTTTTTTCGCCTCTTTAATTAACGCATTAACGGCTGTGTAATTTGTCTCTTTGCCATCATGAAAAGGTGGATTCGAAACAATAAGATGATATTTATCATTTAGATTTGAAAAAACGTCACTCGCCACAACTGTGGCATTAACATGATTACGGTTTAACGTGGCTTTACTTGATTCAATTGCTGAACTGCTTACATCAGATAACGTTAATGTAGTAATATCAGGGTATAATTTACCTAGCACCGTGGATAAGATGCCTGAACCACATCCCACATCTAATACATTACCTTTAATAATATCAGCATGATCCATCAATGCATTTAAGAGTAATTCGCTGCCAGCATCTAACCCTTTTTGGCTAAAAACACCGGGTAAACTTTTGATTTCAATATTTTGATTTTCAATAGTTAAATGATAACTTAACCACCATTCATCAAGATTAAAGGCTAAACGGCTATCCGCCTGAAAATGATATAAACCACAACGCCTTGCACTATCGATTTTTTGAATTGTACCAAAATCACTCAATAAAGCTTCCACGCTTTTTACACCTGTTCTATTTTCACCGATGATAAAAATATCACTGCCTTTTGGCATATTATGCAATAAATAAGAAAGTTGAAATTGCGCTTCGCTTTTTGTTTTTGGCCAATAGTAAATTAGCGTATCCATACCGGCATAGAGTTCTGCTTCTGGCAACAATGAAAAATAGGTATACTTGCCACGAACACTATTTTTTAAACGCAGATAAGTATGAAATTGTGTGCAATGAATCTTAACTTGATTTGCTGCCATGATAGCGGGATAACTGTCTTGAATATCACCAGCGATGATCACATTTTTATCGTTAAATAATGTTTGATGACGCTCAATTACTTGACTTGCTGGAGTAAAAGCAGATGTTGCCATATTTCCTCAATGAAAAAACTTTATAATTTGATGAGATGATTATACAATTAACTACCCTTAATCTCTAATAAAAAACAGTAAGTCAATAATGGCGCAACAAGATTGGTATCTAAAACAATACAATATAACGCAATATGTTTTGCGTAACACGCATGTCTTTAAAGGTGAAATCGCACCCCATATCAGTGATAAGATCCGATTAATTGTTGTTGCCAAAGCGCAACCAACCCAAAAAATCTATTGGGATATATTAAATGCAATTAGCCTTACTCAAGATCAGGTGTTAGTATTAACACCATCCCAACTCATCGTACCAGCAAATGATATTAGGACTGTGATTTGGTTTATTGATGTTAAGCCCGAAGAATCTTGGCAAAATCCATTAACCATTCAAACAACTAGCTTAGATCAACTTGCAAAAACACCAAAACAAAAACGCTTACTGTGGCAACAATTATGTCAATATGAAAACTATTTCCACCCTGACCGAACATGATTTAACAAAAGCCTTTGAATTAGAACAGATCTGTCATGCTATTCCTTGGTCAAAACAGACATTCTTTTCAAACCAAGGCGATCGTTATTTAAATTTTAAAATAGCCGTTGATAACCAAATCATCGGATTTTGCATTTGCCAACATGCCTTTGATGAAGCAAATCTATTTAATATTGTAATACACCCCCATTTTAGAAAACAGGGACTAGCAAAAGCTTTGCTCAACCATTTGATAGATAAATTAATAACCATAAAATCGCCCTGCCCGATTTCAACACTTTGGCTCGAAGTCAGACAATCAAATAGCCCTGCAATCGAGTTATACCATGCGCTGGGGTTTAATCAAATAACGGTTCGAAAAAATTATTATCCAACAACTGAAGGTAAACAAGAAGATGCGATTATCATGGCTTATACGTTAGCATTGTAATTAACCAATCAGGTAAACCAAAAAAGGAAAGCCAATGCCACAAAATAAAGCCTTACTCTTTGTCAATGGTGAGCCGCCATTGCATGACTTTTGCAATTTAGAAAAGTACACCTATATCGCTTGTACAGATGGCGCTTACCATAATTATCTGTCAGCATTGTCAATCGAGCCTGATTTTATTATTGGAGATTTAGACAGCTATCAGGTTAACAAAACAATTCCGCCTGAAACCGAAATCATTCACACTCCAGACCAAAATAAGACTGATTTTGAAAAGGCTATTTTATTTTTAGCCAGTAAAGGAATAACAGAATTTGATGTTTATGGTGCTTGTGGTCGTGCTAGCGATCACTTTTTGGGAAATATTTCTGTTGCAATGAAATATTATCATCAATATCGAATCACTTTTTACGATAATTATTGCCATTTCTTTTTTTCCAAGCCTTATTTAGAAATTACTAATGTAAAAGATCATATCATTTCACTCATGCCGCTTTCCAAAGTAACGGGGTTAACCATCACCGGCTTCCAGTATCCTTTGATTGACAAAACTCTATTCTTAGGTGGCAGTGTTAGTTTAAGAAACAAAGCAATTAGCAATTTGGTTAAAATATCTTTTAAAAACGGAGATTTAATGATTTTTATTGAAAATTTATAGGATGTTAATTGACACGAGCGTTTACATTACTTTACAATAGGTTTACAAAAAAATAAGTATAATTATTGAACAAAGGATTTTCACATGCTTCTAAAAAAACTTTCTGTGCTTTTGTGTGCAGCTTTATTTTCTTGTATAACTTTTGCACAAACCAACAATAAGAAGAGTGAAACTGATAAGGTAATCGATACATTTCTTCAATGTAACAATCAGTTTTTTGAGCAACTTGCTATCCATCAAGAATCAATAAGTCAATATGTTGACTTAATGACAACACCCGATAACGTAACTTATATTCCTGTTGAATCTATTCAACAAAATGATAAGAATAAAGTCCTGTTTAAAAAACCACTTAAGTATCGTGGCTTAGAAATTACTGGTTATCAAAATATCTATATTCCAACTTCATTATCTGGTCACTTTTTATACTGGGGGTTCATCTTTAATAATACTGAAGATGAAATTAAAGCCACTTTAAATAATATTAATTGGTTGCCATACAACACTAATATTTATATAGCAAACGCAAAAATTTATGATCGCCAATTGAAATCGCCAGAATGGCAAAATGATCCTTATGCTATTGATGGTGTTATTCCAAGACTCGGCACGATGAATAAGTCACTTTATTTAGAACTTTCTACCAATAATAAAAGTAGTGTTTTTTGTTCTATTCAAGGTGATTTGGATAAAGAGACGCTTCTTGCAACTCGCCCTGATCTAAAACCAATCATTGAAAAACAAGAAGCCGAACGTCAAGAACAGATTAAAGCCTACAAAGAGAAAAAGCAAAAAGAAAAACAAGTACAACAATCTCAACCACAAGCTAACCCTACAGAAGCGGCTTTAACACATGGAGATAATATTTAATGAAAAAACTTAGTTTATTCTTAATCCTTTTTTCTTTTGCAACATTTAGTCATGCAGTTGTAGAACAAGCTAATGTTGACGCTAAAACGAATACCAATACAGCAGTAGAGAGTTTAAAAGATCCTAGAGTAGGTGAACAATTTATTCCAACGTCTAAATCAAAAGAAGATAATACTGTTGGTTATTCTTTTTTAGATAGGAATTCAATTAAGCTTCATCCTTTCAATGCCAAAATTCGTATGTTTAAAGAAGTGACAAATTATAGCCCAGCATTAGTGCAAAAAAATGATGATAGTACTGTAACGCCCTATCACGCCATTGAAATTGATTATTATGCCAATTGTGACAAAATGGAGTTAGCGAAAGGTGAACTTAGAACAATCGAAAACAACTTTGGTGATGGAAAATTAGTTAATACCATTCAAATGCCAAACCGCTGGTTAGCGGTGAGCCAAGACCAAGAACAATATAAGCTACTTGTTATTGCTTGTTCTTTGCCTCTTGCAAATGAATAATTAAGTCAATACTTATTTAACTCTTGCCACCTTGCTGTGGCAGAGTATATCCATTTATGCTAATATCACGCCATTATTTACCTGAATGATTACACCTTTATGAATATCAAACAATTCCATACGCTTGCTGATCAGTTATTTAATAAAATCGAGCTTTTTTTGGATGGTTATGCAGATGAGCATGACATCGATTTAGATTATGAAACAAACGGCAATGTCATCACAGTTAGTTTTCCTAATAGCAGTAAGATTATTGTTAATACCCAAGAACCACTATTTCAAGTTTGGCTAGCCACTCGCAATCAAGGGTATCATTTTGATTATGCGGATAATAATTGGATTTGCAATCGAACCAACAAGTCGTTCGACCAAATTTTTTCTGAGGCTGTAAAAGAACAAGCTGATCAATAATATATACAAAAGCGGGAATTAATTTAACACTTAATTCCCATTTAATCACATAATTAACCAATCTTATTCAAAAGAAAAACCTACAATAAAGTTAGGTTTGCCAGTTTAACTACCAACCATTTAATGCCTTCATTAACAAAAGCAATTTGTGCTCGTTTGTGATCGCCTTCGCCATCAAGGTTGACTATAGTTCCTTCACCAAAACGGTTATGTAATACTTTACGACCTAATTTATAACCATCACATTGAGGCTTTTTCTTAGGATAAGGTTCTTTTTTCTTAGATAGCGTGATATTACCTTGATAACTAATTTCATTTAATTTATCAACAGGTAATTCTGCTAGAAAACGTGACGGTAAATTTCGCTCCTCACGGCCATATAGACGCCTTATCTGAGCTAATGACAATGTTAGGCATTTACGTGCTCTAGTAATACCAACATAAGCAAGACGCCTTTCTTCTTCCATTTTATCGAATTCTTGAGACGATCGTAAGTCTGGAAATATGCCCTCTTCTAACCCAACAATAAATACATTATCAAATTCAAGACCTTTAGCTGAATGCAGTGTCATTAACTGAACTGAATCTTGTTCATTAATCACATCTCGGCTTTCTAGTGAAGTATAAGCCAAAAATGATTCTAAAACTGTCAAAGTTTTACCTGTTATACTATCTTGAATAACTGTGTTTTCATTAGCACGATAGAACTGCTCAGCGGCTGATACTAATTCTTCAAGATTTTCTAACCTTGCTTGCCCTTTAATACCGGGTTCTTGCTCATACATCTGCAATACACCAGATAATTTAATAATGGCATCAAGCTGCTTGTAAAATGGTTGCTCCCCAACTTCATTATAGATAGATTCCATCAATTCCAAAAAGCGACTAATACCTGAGCACTGTCTTTCAGTCAATGCATTGCTTTGAATTAGCATTAAGCATGCATTCCATAACGAAATATTATGTTGTTTTGCTGTCAACCTAACTTTATCTAGCGTGATATTACCAACACCTCGTGTTGGAGTATTGATTGTCGCTTCGAACGCCATGTCATTATTGTGATCATGCAATAGTCGCAAATAGGCAAGCGCTAATTTAACTTCTTGTCTTTCATAAAAACGAATGGAGCCATAAATTTGGTAAGGTAATCCTGCTTGTAATAATGTATCTTCAAGTAGGCGCGATTGTAGATTATTGCGGTACAAAATAGCGCAATCTGCAAACTTTTCACCTTCTTGATGGCATTTTTTTATTTGACTCACAACAAATCTTGCTTCGTCGATATCATTAAAACCAATATAAAGCGAAATTTTTTCACCCTCGCCTCTATCAGTCCATAGATTCTTACCCAATCGATTTCGGTTTTGCGCTATCAAGCTATTCGCTACATCTAAAATATTACCTGTTGAACGGTAATTTTGCTCTAAACGAATAATTTCTGTTTCAGGATAATCATTGCTAAATAATTGAAGATTATCCGCATTAGCACCGCGCCAACTATAGATAGACTGGTCATCATCACCAACAATCATCACATTAGCTGTATTACCCGCTATTTTTTGCACCAACCGATATTGAATTTTATTAGTATCTTGAAATTCATCAATTAATATATTACTAAAGCGATGATGACAATAAGCTAAAACTTCGTTATCACGGCAAAGCAGTTCATAAGATCTTAGAATTAATTCAGAAAAATCAACATAACCGACTCTATCACAAATGGCTTGATAATCGCGATAAATCGTTTGCCACATGACTTGTTTAGGATCTTCAGGAACAATATCATCCGCACGAAGTCCCTTTTCTTTTTGAGTGGAAATAAAACCAGCACACTGTTTGGCTGACCACTGTTTTTCGTCGATTTTTAGTTCACGAAAAATTCGCTTGATAAGCCGAATTTGATCTTCTGTATCAATAAGTTGAAAATTAGGTGGCAAATTAGCTTGCTCAGAGAACATGCGTAATAAACGATGGGTCAATCCATGAAACGTACCCACCCACATACCATTGAAATAACCCTCACCGACTAATGCTTGAATCCGTTCTTGCATTTCAGCAGCAGCTTTATTGGTAAATGTAACGGCAAAAATAGAACTAGGCGAATAATGCTTTTCAAGACAAAGCCAAGCAATACGATGAACTAAAACGCGAGTTTTACCGCTCCCAGCACCGGCAAGAACAATGGTATATTGGTTATCAGTGGTGACAGCATTTTGTTGCTCTGCATTCAGTCCATCTAATAATGTTTTATTAATTTCCATTAAATTCAAACCTATTTTGATAATAGAAAACATTAACCAGCATTAATATTGAGTGTATTATTAATATTTTTATCATATTCCGAGATATTTTGACGACTGTAATCGAACAGAATCTAATGATAAGTTTCTTTAAGTGAAATTTATCAGAATTTAATCTATCTTTATGTAAATTTACTGTCTATTTATACAGAAAAAGAAATAATTATAACAGATTCTCCAATTCTGACAATTGAGTTATTTCTATGTGGGGCAAACATATTGCATTATCAAGGTGTAAAATATCACGATGATAAATATTGATAAAGCAAGCCAAAAAGCCGTTATTAATTGCACCATTGACATCAGTCAATAGATTATCACCCACATGTAAAATATGATGTGATGGAATAGCTAGCTTATCAGAGGCCAAATCAAAAACCTCGGGAAAAGGTTTGGAACGCCCGTGTTCACCACCACGTAATGAAAACTGAAAATAGTTACCCAAACCAATTTGATGAATATCAACGTTACCATTAGTAATCACCGCTAAAGGATATTTAGTTGCCAATTTGGTTAATAGCAAATGAGTTGATTCAGGAACGTTTATCTTGTGTCGCCAAAAATTAAAACAGGTAACAGATTCATCAATCACATCAGCAAATTTTGATACTGGCATATTAGTTTTACTTAATAGCGATTTAATAGTTTGAATTCGCCAAACTATGACATCATGATAAATTTCAGGATAGGATGCCAGTACTGCATACTTTTCAGCAAAAAAGTCGGATATCGTTAAAGTGCATAATTGTTCATGACGTTGAAGCATTTTAACCATTTCTTCTTCCGCTTTTTCAACAATCATACTGTTATCATATAACGTATCATCAAGATCGAATGTGAATGCTTTAATACGATGAATAGACCGATAAAAGTGCATCGTTATTTTCCCCTTTTGGCTCGCGGATGGGCTGAGTCATAAACTTCTGACAGGTGTGAAAAATCTAAATGGGTATAAACTTGGGTCGTTGATAAATCGGCATGACCAAGCAATTCCTGAACTGCACGCAAGTCCCGACTTGATTCAAGCATATGGGTGGCAAATGAATGGCGTAATTTATGTGGATGAACGTGACTACTTAACCCTTGTTTAACACCCCATTGTGCAAATCGTTTTTCAACATTACGAGGTGAAATTCGTTTGCCTAACTTTGAAATAAATAGTGCATCATCTTGCGGTACAAAAAAATCTCGCATGGATAACCAGTGTTTAATCCATTTGATAGACTCCCGACCTAATGGCAGTTTCCGTTCTTTACTACCCTTCCCCATTACGCGAATTTCACCATCGATAAGATTTAATTCTCGACAATTAAGACTAACTAATTCGGACAGACGCAACCCCGAACCATACATGACTTCAAGCATTGCTCTGTCGCGGACTGAAAGCGGATCGTTAGCTTCGATATCAAGCAATTGATTAATTTCGTCAATATCAATATTTTTAGGCAGATGCTGACCTAATTTTGGATTTAATACTCCTCGAGCAGGGTTAGCTGTAAGACGTTCATTTTTTACCATCCAATCACAAAAACTACGCAAAGCCGATAGCCTTAATGACAAGCTTCTTGCTTGTAATCCTTTTTGTTTACTGCGACTAATTAACACTCTTACTGCTGATGAGTCTAAATCCTGCCAATTTGAAATTTCACTTTCTTTTGCCAGCGAAATAAGCGCATAAAGCTGACGTCGATAATTGATTTGAGTATTTAAACTGAGCTGCTTTTCTGACTTTAAATAATTCAAAAACTGATCGACAGGCAATGTTAAGGAAGCATTAGCATTTTCGTTAAGCTGAACCATGATATTTCCTTATTTTTTTCGCATAATCCATCGGCTAATTAAAATAGGTAAAATTTCACTCATTTTCTCAAGTAACAATGTACCTTGCCCAGCTTGATAATGTTCTGGATTAGTGCTAGTAAACATTAAAAGCCCTAAATCTCCAAATTGCCCTAATAAAGATAAAGCCACCGACCCAACATAACCATGTTCAGGTAATAAAAAATCAAGTTCAGTTGAATTTAAAGTGCCTAAATATTGTTGAGTATACTGTAAATGTCTAACACGAATAAAATCAAATTGTGATGAATTTAAAGCTAAGTGATGGTAATTTGACGGTGCACTAAGCAGCCATTTATCGTCAAAGAGATATAAATAAGCTCCGCTAAGGCCTAACGATTTTGCCCATGTATTTAATAATACAATCAATTGATTGAGATCCTGCGCTTTAATCAATTCAATTTGTAAATCCATCAGTTGTCTAAACAGCAATTCGTTAGCACTGGCATGTTCCATTAATAATGATATTTCACACTCTAATTGCTTAATTTTGTTACGCTGACGAGCCATATTCCATTCAGGTAACGAAATAATCCCCCGAACGGGGTGGGGCACTCGCATGTACTCAACATACCGCGCATTTCGCATAAAAAAATCAGGGTTATCAATAAGATATTGACTCACAATGTCGTCATTTAATTTTTCCGATGAGGGCTGTTGTTGTATTTGTTTTGCTCTCAACTTTCGTGTATTTTTAGCAACCATAATTAACGTCTATCGTATTATCTTATATTTCTAATGCTTTCTACTTTTGATTGAATCACGCCAAACATAAAAATAAAATAAAATCAACACCATTATCAGTTTATTTTATGAAGTTTTCTATCAACAAATGTTAGAGCCATACAGTAAAAATATCAAAATTAAATGGCAATAAAGCCATCATACACATGCGTAGCAGGTCCAGTCATATAAAGGGAATGCTTGCCACCTTTCCATTCAATTAATAATTTGCCACCTGGCAAATTAACATTAACGCGTTGGTTTAATAACCCTTGATTAATACCAACTGCTACCGCAGCACAAGCCCCGGTACCACAAGCTTGCGTTTCGCCAACCCCACGTTCAAATACACGCAAATTAATGTTTTCGCGATCAATAATATGCATAAAGCCAATATTGGCGTGTTCAGGAAAGCGCTCATGTTGCTCTAATAGTGATCCGAGTGTTGCAACTTCTGCGGTTACAATATCATCAACTTGAATCACACAGTGAGGATTACCCATAGATGCAACACCACATAATATGGTCTGTTCTTGTACGCGAATGATATAAGTTTTTTCTTCTTTAATAGCCTTGAAAGGAATTTTATTGGGTTCGAAAATGGGCTCCCCCATATTCACACGTACTGTATCATCATCATTGACGGTTAATACAATATTACCTCTCATGGTGCTGACTTTTAACACGCGTTTTCGGCTTAATCCTTTTAAACGAACAAAACGTGCAAAACAACGAGCACCATTACCACACTGCTCAACTTCAGAACCATCGGAATTAAAAATACGATAATGAAAATCACTATCGGGTACATAAGGAGGCTCAACAATAAGAAGCTGATCAAACCCGACCCCCGTATACCTATCTGCCATGCGTTTAATCATTTCTGTCGAAAGATGAACATTTTGCGTCACTGCATCAATAACCATAAAATCATTTCCGAGTCCATGCATTTTTGAAAAGTTCATCGTTAGTTTACCTTCTATTGTCAAACATGTTAGTTTGTTATTCTTCTGTTTAGGCTGTTAACCAGCAGCAACTTCAAAAGGAAATGCTATTGTGATTGAGCATTTCGATATAATGTAAATATTATAAAACCACTTCACCGCGCCATAAATCTTCAAAAGATTCACGCTCACGGATTAATTTATGTTGTTGTTCATCAATGAGCATCACTTCGGCAGGCCTTGGATGACTATTGTAATTCGATGCCATACTAAAGCCATAAGCACCAGCGCCACAAATGACCAATAAATCATCTTGGTTAACCGAAAGCTGGCGCTGATAAGCCAGTACATCGCTTGATTCACATATTGGCCCAACAACATTGTATACAAAAGATTCATCGCCAGCTTGTGGTTGTTTTTCGGGCAATATGTTCATCCAAGCATCGTAAAGTGCTGGACGGATCAAGTCATTCATCCCCGCATCAACAATCGCAAAATGGTTACCATCTTGGTGTTTGGTATATTCTACTTTAGTAATTAACACACCTGAATTAGCAACAATAGATCGTCCTGGCTCAAACAAAATTTCAATATCGGGATAATTAGCTAATTTGTTTTTTAACTCAGTAACAAGTTGTGATGCTGCAGGAGGTTGCTCATTATTATAACACACACCTAAACCACCACCTAAATCGATATGTTTAATAACAATATTATCAGATTGTAGTTTATCTACTAAGGCGAGTATGCGATCGGCAGCATCAAGAAATGGCGATAGTTGAGTTAACTGTGAACCAATATGACAATCAATACCAACAATATTAATATTAACCAATGATCGTGCCTTTCGGTAAACATCTAAAGCTAACTCATAGCTAATCCCAAATTTATTTTCGCGTAGACCTGTTGAGATATAAGGATGTGTTTTAGCGTCTACATCAGGATTGATTCTTAATGAAATTGGTGCAGTTTTATTTAATCGTTTGGCAACTTCATCAATTCGGTACAATTCGGCTTCAGATTCAACATTAAAGCATTTGATGCCAACTTCAAGCGCACGTTCAATTTCAACGATTGATTTAGCAACACCAGAAAAAACGATTTTTTTAGGATCGGCACCCGCTTTTAATACTCGCTCTAACTCACCTTGTGAAACAATATCAAAACCAGCCCCCAGTTTTACCAGTAAACTTAAAACAGCTAAATTACTATTAGCTTTAACCGCATAACAAACTAAATGCTTATTATTGATCAAAGCTTGTTCATAGGCTAAAAACTGTTTACTTATGTGAGCAGCCGAATAAACATATAACGGGGTTCCATAGTGCTTAGCAAGAGCGGCTATCGCTATTTGATTGGCAAATAAGCGAGCATGTCGATAATTTAAAAAGTCCATTACCTTACTCCACTATACATTTTTAATCAATAGATTAGATTGAATTGAGGCAGTTGCTGTTAGTTTGGTTTGTTGCGTTTGTGCCTTTTCAACTGGCTGATAAAGTGGGCCCTTTAATCCACATCCCACTAATGCCAAAGTAATAAAAAAGATAGAGAGTGATTTTATCGTTGATTTCATACAATATCCGCAATTCTTTCCATTTTTTTATAATGCTATCTATATTACACGATAGACATAGCAGTGCAAAGGGTAAATAATCATGTCTAAGCAAACACATATATAAAATTTGTAACTCGTGCAGATAAAAAGATAAATAAAAATATAAACTGCGAGTTAAAGCTTGGTTTTCGTCATTAACCACAAAACTTAAATACACGTTAAACTATTTCATGTTAATCTCCACTATTAAATGGCTTGCGAGAAGCTTACCCCCTCAATCACAGCAATGGTATTAATCCTTTATGGAATAAAAATGATTAAAATATTAGCAAAAAAGCGGAAAATCTGTTTTGTCACCTATTGCTTTTAATCGTTTTTGAGCGGTGATAATATTGGATTTCCAGTTATCATCATTTGCCCACATTTCGATAACTAGGGGTGCTACATAATTCATGGCATTAAGCGTTTTGAATATAGCAGTAAAATCAACTTCTCCTTCACCTATAATAAGATCTCTAAACTGACCTGGATAATTGGGTTTAACTTTATGAGTGTCCTTTAAGTGAATCTGTACAATATGCTCACAACTTAACATTAATTCGGTGCAAGTATCGTAATTCCATCCTGTGATGTTTCCAACGTCTGGATAAGCCATAAAATAAGGCGAGTTAATTTCTTTTTTTAGAATTTCAAATTTACTTAAGCAGTTAAGATATTGCGTATCCATAATTTCAACTGCCAACATTATGCCAACTCGCTCGGCCTGTTTTGCTGCCCATTTCATTCCTTCAATAAAACGTTGATGTGTTTGCAAATCAGACGGTTCATAATACACATCATATCCAGCAAGTTGAATCACCCTTATACCCAATTTATAAGCAAACGTAATTGCTTTATCCATTATGGCTTTGGCTTCTTTTCTAATATCGCTATTTGCTGATCCAAACGGATATTTACGATGAGCACTAAGACACATAGAATGAAGTGGTATACCAGTCTTTTCGCATAAATGTCTAAGCGAATATATCTCATCATCAGACCAATCTAACCTTGCACGACGCGCATGCGACTCATCGACTGAAATTTCGACAAAATCAAATCCTAATGTTTTAGCTTCATTTAATTTATTTTGCCATGATAGTTCGGTAGGCAATGCTTTTTCATAAATCCCTATACGAGGAGTGGTTTTAGATTGATACATTGTTCTTGATATATCTGTACTTTGCGACATAGTGGCCACCTAATAATAATTAAACAAAAAAGAAAAATGGCCCAATTAACGGCCATATGATGGTAATTACCAATATTGAGTTATTTGTTCTTTTAATGCTTGAGCGGTTTTTTTGCCGTTTTCATTAGCCAAAGCACGCCCCGCAATAAACGCTTTAGTTTTAATACCTGCAAATAGATGTATATCTTCAGGTACAATGCCTCCTGTAATTGACAGTTCTAGCCCTAAATCGGAAAGTTGACGCATTTTAGTTAGGTCATCTTCACCCCAGCCGATACCAGCAAGTTCAGCATCGCGTGACCGATGATATATTGCTTGCTTAATGCCTAATTTTCGCCACGCTTTTGCATCATCTAAAGTCCAATGGCCATATAATTCAATTTGAATTTCACCTTTAAATTCATCGGCAACTTTTTTACATGCCTCAACAGTTGCAATATGCGCTGCTGCCGACACGGTTAACCAATTTGCACCAGCAGAAAAAGCCATTTTAGCCAAAATAGCTCCACCATCAGTCGTTTTTAAATCACACACCAAAATATGATTTGGATAGAGTTGTCTTAAACGTTTAACACTTTGCATTCCTGCTCCAAATGCCAAAATAGTACCGACCTCGATGATATCGACAAACCCAGCTACATTTTGAGCAACGTCTAATGCCAGAGTTAACTCGGTTTGATCTAACGCGATTTGTAATTTAGGTGTTGACATGTTTTTCTCCTTATCTCTTTTATTTTTGACCGTAGTAAGCATTCGCACCATGTTTGCGAAAGTAGTGCTTATCGGATAAAGTTTGTTGGATTTTAATTGTTTGATTCAATTGACGGGTTGCCAATGCCATCATGGCGACTTCTTCAAGTACAACGGCGTTATGCACAGCATCAAAGGCGCTTTTACCCCAGCAAAATGGCGCATGCCCCGAAATCACCGCTCCCGGCATTGCGACAGGATCAAGCCCACGGTATTTAAATTCTTCAACAATAACTAAGCCGGTGTTTTTTTCGTAATCAGTCGCAATTTCGCTATCGGTCAATTTACGTGTGCAGGGCACATCGCCATAAAAGTAATCTGCATGAGTGGTGCCTAAAGCAGGAATATCTAATTCAGCCTGAGCCCAAATGGTTGCATAACGTGAATGCGTATGCACAATACCACCAATAGCAGGAAATGCTTTATACAGTTCGATATGCGTTGCAGTATCGCTTGAAGGATTTAACTTCCCTTCAACAATATCGCCCGTTAATGAAACCACCACGATATCGTCAACGGTCATAGTGCTATATTCAACGCCAGAAGGCTTAATGGCAATAACGTCTCTAGTGCGATCAATTTCAGAGACATTACCCCACGTAAAAGTGACTAAATTATATTTTGGTAGCAATAAGTTGGCTTGCAAGACACTTTCTTTTAAAGCTTGATACATAACTCCCCCCTACTTATAGCCTGTTCAATAACGGCATAAACATCTTCTTTTGAGTTACATCGCCTTAATTTGTCAAGATCAATACCCGTTTCGCTATTTTCATCATCTAAGATTTGGGTTACTTCCATTAATCCTTCCATATGCTGATCAGAAGTACTGCCAGCAAGCGTAACTAAAACATCAACTGGTTCGTCTTCACCTTCAAAATAGACGGGATTTTTTAAGGTAACTAAAGCAAACGCGGTTCTATTCACTCCGTCTTCAGGTCTGGCATGGGGCATGGCAAAGTTTGGAGCAATAATAATGTAGGGCCCCATTGTCTTAACACAGCTAATAATGGCATCGTAATACGAAGGCTCTATCGCTTTTGATGCAACTAACATATCCGTGCCTAACTTAATAGCTTCTTGCCAAGTTGCAACATCTGCTTTGAGTAAAATCGAGTTATTCTCAATCAGTGATTCTTTTAAGGTCATGTTGTACTCCTTTTTTAATTGGAAAAACTATCTAGAAACTACTTGATTAATCAGCTTAATAAGCTCATCGCCAAAAGTTTGTGGATTAAGCATATTTTTAACACCTAACGCATACTGACCGTCATTGACTTCAATTTCATGAATAAGATGCTTTGATGCGACAATAATATCGACATTAGGAAGACGTGATTTGTAATCAGTCACCGCACAAGAGTCCATTTCATTCGGAATACCTTTTTTATTTAAGTAGTTGGCAATTTTCATTTTCATCATCATTGAGGAACCTTGGCCACTACCACAGACAGCCAAAATTCGAACTACGCGACCATCACTGGTTGCTATCTCATCCATTTTTTGAACTACAGCTATATTCATATCTTGATGTTCGTCATTTATTTCTGATTGTTTTGTTTGCATGGCCTCATCTAAACGTAACTGTTTAGCAGCAAAGAACATATAAAGCACTGCTAATGCTATAAGCACATAGATAAATAAATGCGAAATAGATAAACCTTGTAAAATAGGTGGAAATAATATTGCCCAATCAGCCATTCCCATCCAAGAGTCAATCGGTGTCCCATTTTGTGCAAAAATATAAATGACCCAAGCTGAACCAAATACCTCTATCATGCCCATCACAAAACAAATTTTCATAACGGCTTTCCAACCACCAAAGTGGTTAGCAAAAACACCAATAGTTGCGTTCGAAAAAAACATCGGAATAAAACCAGGAATAATCATAATAGGTGATTTAAAGACGAGTAATAAAGCAATAGCAAAAAATTGTCCTAACGCCCCCCAAATAAAACCAAATACCATGGCATTAGGGGAAAACGCATAAATAGCAGCACAATCAATAGCCAATACAGCATTAGGGATTAATTTTTCAGAAATGCCTTTAAAGGCTTCAGACAGCTCAGCAACAAACATTCGCACACCACTTACAATCACTTGGATAGCCACAGCGAATTTAAGACCAGTTTCAAAAATATAGATTGCCCAATGAGTTGACCCAGCCATGGTTTGCAAATTATCTAAGCCAAACGAAAGTAAAATAATTCCAAAGAAAAAAGTCATAACAATGGTGGTTGCAGCGATACTATCATGAAAAATATGCAACCATTTAGGCAGTTTTAAATTATCAACAGAATCGTTTTTATCACCCAATTTAGGCGCTAATTTAACGGCAATCCATGAACCCAGTTGTTGTTGGTGACCAATTGAGAATCCAGCACCACCGGTGACAGCTTCAGTAGGTTTGAACATCATATTCGAAAAGATACCCCAATAAAGCGCGATAATAACGGCCGAATAGATAATGGTTTCCCACATACTGTAGCCAAAAAGAAAGTAAAATAATGCAATTAAACCAACCTGCTGAAACATAATATGGCCAGTTAACATGATGGTTCGAATACCTGTTATACGGCGAAAAATAACCAGAACGATGTTAATAGCCAATGCTAACAATACCGCATAACCAACCCATGAATAGTTTTCATGCATGCCATTTTCAACGGCCACCATTGATGCATAAGTATCAATAATAGATCCTTTAATACCATGATACTCAGCCAGTTTGGCAATAACTGGTTTGAAAGTTGAAACTAACACGCCAGATCCAACTTGCAATAGCATAAAACCAACAATGGTCTTAATGGTACCTTTTAACACCGTTGATATATCTTTACGTAACAGACAATAACCTAGCATTGTCACTAAGCCAAGTAACAAAGGTGCCTTTGTCATAACTTGACTATAAAAAATATAAAATACGTTATACATTACTTCCATATGTTCCTCTCATCAGTTATCGACATTTTTCATTGCTTCAACAATACATCTCGGAGATCAAGTTTTATCAAAATTAAATACTAGCAACATATTCCACAATCAAAACAAATCACTCAATGATTATTTATGATTATTTTGACAAGGATCACTTTTTCAAATAATTAATAACCATACCTGTGACATGCATCACACTTTAATAAAAAAGAAAGAAAACAAAAATTAAATTAAATATTATCAATATAATAAATAATTAACCAATAAATTTAAATTTAAAATAATTGACATTCATACAAATGAAAATTATCATCATTTTAAATCATATTTAATCAATAAGAATAAAGAGGTTGTAATGAGTGAGTTATCTCGGCATAACGAAATGGTGGCTTTAGTTAATGAAAAAGGTATGGTTAAAGTCTCCGAGTTAATTTCGTATTTCGCTATTTCTCCTGCAACTGCTCGCAGAGATATCACAAAACTGGATCAAGAAGGGCGAGTAAAAAAAGTTCGCAATGGCATTACACGATTAGAAGAAGTAAAACCAATTTGGGCTCCAATTGATAATCATAATACCGACCACTATCACGAAAAAGCGCGCATTGCCATTCGTGCTGCCAAACTGTGCAACAATGAAGAAAACATTGTTATAAACTGCGGATCAACGGCATTTTTACTCGGACGCGAACTGTGTGGTAAAAATGTCTCGATTATTACGAACTACTTTCCATTAGCGTGTTACCTAATTGAACATGACCATGAAAACGTCATTATTATGGGCGGATTATACAATAAAACACAAAATATAATTATTAATCCTATTATTAGCATAACCGATTCCTATGCAGGCAAATGGATGTTTACTAGTGGCAAAACATTAACACCAACTGGTCTTTATAAAAACGAAATATTAGGTGCGGTTGCTGAACAACAAATATTGGAAAAAGTTGAGAATTTAGTTGTTGTTGTCGATAGTTCAAAAATTGATAAAAAAGCCAATTCAGGCATGCTTTTTTGTCCTGTTAATAAAATCGATATTTTAATTACAGGAAAACAAGCAAATAAGGATGTGATTGAATGTATTAAGGAGCAAGGTGTTGAAGTTATTTTAGTTTAACAATTAATTGTAAAAGGAACAAAGTATGAGTAAAGTGAACGAGATTACCCGTGAATCATGGATATTAAATACATTTCCTGAATGGGGAACATGGCTCAATGAAGAAATAGAAACGACAGAAGTTAAACCCAACACATTTACGATGTGGTGGCTTGCTTGTACTGGTATCTGGTTAAAATCAGCTGGCAATACAAATATATCTGTCGATTTTTGGTGTGGAACTGGAAAAAAGACACACGCAAATCCATTAATGAATAAACAACATCAAATGATGCGTATGGGGGGCGTGCGTGAATTACAACCAAATTTAAGAACGAGCCCATTTGTTCTTGACCCTTTTGCAATTAAACAAATTGATGCAGTAATGGCAACTCACGATCATGCTGATCATATTGATGTCAATGTTGCTGCTGCTGTTATTCAAAACTGTTCATCTAGTGTTAAATTTATCGGCCCTAAAGCCTGTGTAGAATTATGGAAAAGTTGGGGGGTACCAGAAGATCGTTGCATTGTTGCCAAAGTGGGCGAAACAATCCAAGTCGGCGATATCACCATTCGGGTATTGGATTCTTTTGATAGAACATCACTAGTTACTCTCCCCAAAGGCGTATCATCAACTGATAAATCTATTTTAGATGGCATGAACGACAGAGCTGTTAACTATCTATTTGAAACATCGGGCGGATCGCTTTATCATTCTGGTGATTCACACTATTCTAATTATTATGCAAAACATGGTAACGATTATAAAATCGATGTTGCATTGCTATCTTACGGCGAAAACCCTCGTGGTGTAACAGATAAAATGACGTCAGCCGATATTTTGCGTGCGGCTGAATCACTCAATACTAAAGTTGTTATTCCATTCCATCATGATATTTGGGCAAACTTCCAAAGCGACCCTCGTGAAATCGAAGTATTATGGCAAATGAAAAAAGATCGCCTAAATTATCAATTTACGCCATTCTTTTGGCAAGTGGGCGGAAGATATACTTATCCAACCGATCAACATAAAATGCATTATCAACATTATCGTGGTTTTAGAGATATTTTTATTGATGAGCCAGAATTACCTTATCGCTCATTCTTATAACTCTGCAATGTTATCTTAATTTTTTAGATATTAACTTCACAATGTGTGGACTGAAAACAACAATGCTTCAGCCCACACATAAATTTATTATCCATAAATAAGTACAACATTTAATTTTAGTAAAAAAATACAGCACAATTATACATTAATGTATTTTTCACGATTTGGCAGCCAGCAATCAATTAATTGTATGGCGTTTTGTGGATAGTTGTTTTGGAAATCATAAGATGCTTGTTGCACTTCACTAATCAAATGCTGATCGCGAATCAAATCAACCACTTTAAAATTAGCCATACCCATTTGCCTAGTTCCTAAAATTTCGCCACTACCACGAAGTTCAAGATCTTTTTGGGCAATAATAAAACCATCATTACTTTCACGCATTACCTTCATGCGTGCTTGGGCAATTTTGCTTAAAGGCGCTTGATACATCAGTACACAGTGAGACACTGCCGAACCTCGTCCAACTCGTCCACGTAACTGATGCAATTGTGCTAAACCTAATCGTTCTGCATTTTCGATAATCATTAAACTAGCATTAGGTACATCAACGCCAACTTCAATAACCGTTGTGGCGACAAGCAATTGAATTTTTCCGGCTTTAAAGTCTTGCATCACCGACTGCTTTAAATCAGATTTCATTTTGCCATGCACTAACGCAATACTTAAATGAGGCAAACGCGCTTGTAATTCAGCAACCAACATTTCAGCCGCTTGTGCATCAAGCGTTTCGGACTCTTCAACCAAAGTACACACCCAATATACTTGGCGATTGTCTAAACAGGCTTGATTTACACGTTCAATGATCTCATCTCGGCGAGTATTAGGTATAACAACTGTGGTGATAGGCGTTCTTCCTGGTGGCAATTCATCAATGACTGAAACATCGAGATCGGCATAAACAGTCATGGCTAATGTTCTGGGAATAGGTGTTGCGGTCATAATTAATTGATGAGGATAAATATGATCTTTAATGCCTTTTTCCCAAAGACTTAAGCGCTGATTAACACCAAAACGGTGCTGCTCATCAATAATCACCAAACCTAATGAATTAAATTGCACTTTATCAACAAATACCGCATGCGTTCCAATTAACATGGTAAGTTCACCATTTAAAATACGCTCATAACGCTGACGCTTATTTTTAGCGGTTAATGTCCCTGATAACCAATCCACAGAAATACCAAGAGGATCAAACCATTGTTTAAAATTGTTATAATGTTGTTCTGCTAATATTTCAGTCGGCGCCATTAATACCACTTGTCGATTATTTTCTATTGCATTGAGTGCCGCTAGTGCTGCAACTAACGTTTTGCCAGAACCAACATCTCCCTGAATTAATCGCATCATTGGAGTTGGTTTTGCCATATCTAGATAAATATCTTGAACCACTCGTTTCTGAGCATGAGTGGGGTAAAAAGATAATGAAGATAAAAACGGTTTTATAAACTTTTGGCTGACACTCATTGCATAAGCTTGCTGCTTCTGATTATTTATTTTCAACATCAACATGCTTAAATGATAGGCGAGCAATTCTTCAAAAATAAACCGTTTAATTGCAGGATGTTCCCCATTCGACAATTGATTTATATCAGTATCTATTGGTGGGTTATGAATAATATTTAACGAATCGAAAACAGTGAAATAGCGACTCGCTAGCGATGCCGGTAAAATTTCTTTTGGCGGGTTACGTTTTAATAATAGCAGTGCAGCTTGAATCAGTTTACGAATAATATTTTGAGTAAGTCCGTAAGTCGTTGAATAAATAGGCGTATATCTTTCTTCATTGCAATCAGAAGCTAACAAATTATTCTCAAGATTACCTTTAACTTTATATTGTGGATGAATTATTTCAGGATAGTTTTTTCCTCTTTTTACCTCACCATAAGCACTTATCCACTTACCTTGCATTAAACTTGCTTTCATCCCAGCATTAAAATTCATAAATCTTAATATTGCTATTCCTGATTCATCTTGAATATAACAAACTAACATTTGCTTACGCCTAAAGATGACTTCAGTTTTTATGATGCACCCTTCAATCGTAGTATACCCACCGATAGCCACATCACCAATGGCACAAGTCGAAGTGCGATCTTCATAACGCAAAGGAAAATGCAATAATAGATCTTTGACGCTATAGATACCTAATATATTGAATTTTTTTTCTAAACTTGCACCAACTCCTGTTAATTTTATTAACGGTAAATGGTCCAAAAAACGATTTATCATAATGACTAATTTATATTTCGTGTAACACTCACTACATCCGGTTGTAGTGACATTTTACGAATTAACTCATTAAGTTGCTGAGTATCTTTCACTTCTATCTGCAAGATGATTGTATAAATTTGTCTATCTTTTTCTTCAGTATTTAACCATTGCAAGTGGGCATTTTCATCATTAATAATTGAAAGAATATGTGCTAAAGAACCTTGAGTATTTAAAATATCGACCCAAATTTCAGCAACAAAGGATTGAGAAATATTAGGAGCCCATTTAAGCGAAATATATTTTTCTGGGTTATGTTGATAGCCCGTAATATTTCGGCAAGATTCATGATGTACTGTCAGTCCTTTTTCAGGGCTAACATGGCCAACAATAGGATCATTAGGGATAGGATGACAACACTTAGCAAACGTAACCAAAACGCCTTCACTGCCGGTAATAACAAGTGTTTTATTTGGCTCTGCTTTATTTGGTAACAGCGATTTATGTTCTAAACCTTTGACAATAAAATGACTCATAATATTGCCTAATCCAATTTCGGCCAAGACATCTTCAAAATTGGACAACTTTGTTAATTCAACCACTCGATCTTTTTGGCTCGATGATAGCCCACTAATACCTCCAGATTTAACTAACGAAAGGTTAAGTAAACGCCATCCTAATTCAATTGCATCCTCACGTTTAAGCGTTTTAAGCGCATGACGAATACGAGATTTTGCTTTAGCACTAACTACAAAATTCAACCAATTCGCGTTAGGTCGTCCTTCTGGAGAGGTAATAATTTCCACGGTTTGCCCGCTACTTAGTGGTTGTGATAGAGGATAAGGTTTACGATCAACAATCGCTCCAATACATTGATAACCAATATCTGAATGAACCGCGTAAGCAAGATCAACAGCAGTCGCCCCCTCTGGTAACTGAACAATACGCCCTTTAGGGGTAAAAACATAAATTTCTTTAGGAAACAAATCTGATTTTACATTTTCGATAAACTCAAAAGAATTACCTACACTTTGTTGTAGTTCTAACAAGCTTTGCATCCAGCGTTGCGCTTTAATTTGCGTGGTAGTATTCAACTCATCTTTTTCGTTATATGCCCAATGTGCAGCAACCCCCATTTCAGCCATTTGATCCATGTCTTCAGTACGGATTTGTACTTCAACTGGAGTACCGTGTGGTCCAATTAATGATGAATGTAATGACTGATACCCATTCGCTTTAGGAATCGCTATATAGTCTTTAAAACGATTTAGCCGTGGTTTATATAAATTATGTACCAGCCCAAGCGCACGATAACAAGCATCGACATCTTTAACCACAATTCTAAAAGTGTAAATATCCATAATGGAATGAAACTGCTGTTCACGCAGTTTCATCTTTTGATAAATCACATAAATATTTTTTTCGATACCTGTCACATTGGCATCAATATGTGCGTCACGTAATCGCTGCTTTATTTCAGACAAAATTCGTTGAATCAGTTCTTTTCGTTTATTTCGCGCTGTTTTAATTACTTTTTCAATCACTTTAGCGCGATTGGGATGCATTGCTGTAAAGCCTAAAATCTCGAGTTCAGTTTTAATATGATGAATACCTAAACGATGAGCCAAAGGAGCATAAATTTCGAGAGTTTCTTTGGCAATGCGACGGCGCTTGTCGGGTCTTAAGGCACAGAGTGTGCGCATGTTATGAGTGCGGTCAGCTAGTTTAATTAAAATAACACGCACATCTTCGGTCATGGCAAGCACCATTTTCCGAAAATTTTCAGCTTGAGCCTCTTGTCTGTTACGGAATTTTAATTTATCAAGTTTAGAAACACCTTCAACTAAAATGGCAACATGTTTACCAAATTTATTCGTAATATCTTGAAAGGTAACTGGAGTATCTTCGATAGTGTCATGCAAAAGTGCAGCAATAATGGTTTCATAATCAAGCCGCATCTCAGCTAAATTTGTTGCGACTGCAACTGGGTGAGTGATATAAGGTTCACCACTACATCGGAATTGCCCATCATGTGCATTTTTAGCAAAAAGATAAGCATCTTGAATCAATTCGACTTGTTTAGGCGGAAGATAAGATGCTACAACCTCTTTTAAGCTATCGAAATATTGCATAAGCAATTCCTGTGAAGCTTATTCGTACGATGGTGTATTTTCGAGAAGAATCGACTCATGAAGTGTTGCGCGCACTTCTGCTTCTTCATCTTGACGCGCTTGGAAATCAGCAATATCAAGAATTTGTTTATTGACAAGACCATCTTCTATTTCACGTAAAGCAACAACAGTTTCTTTGTCGTTTTCTTCCGGAACCAGTGGAGATTTATTTTCAACCTGTAGTTGACGAGCGCGTCTTGCTGCTACAATAACGAGATCAAAGCGATTACCAATTTTTTCTACTGCATCTTGAACAGTTACACGTGCCATTTTTACCTCTAAAATTGTTTACTAAAATGCTTCATATGAAAGATCTGACATTGTACTTAAATTTATAGGCGATTGTCTATATTAATATTGCTTCATCTATCGAAATCAAAGGATGTGAGATAAATAAAAACAATCTTTCCGATTTTATTAACGGTCACGATAACTGGACAGATTCATCATCAACTTTATTATTTATATATTCCTTGCTTTGGACTAATTTAACCGCAAAATAAAGATCATAAGCAAAATCAATATAATTATCATCAAGCTTAATATTCATTTGTTTAAACCAGTTTTTGAGCGTTTTGCGTCGGCCAGATAAGATTAAAGTCACGTTTCTTACTTTTAAAGACTTTACTAATTCATCAATGCCCGACAAAACACTCACATCTTTATAGGTAAAACAAGGAATCGCATCGACAATCACATAATTTATAGTTTCTTGTGCTTCGTCAATATAACTAATAATTCTTCGTTTAAAATAAGCAATATTGAAATAAGTTAACGGAGAATTAAATCGATAAATCATCGTATTATTGACTGGTCGTACATCCTGACCTATTGAATGAATTCGACCACTTTCATCAATACCTAGCAGCTGATCTTTTGGCCTAAATACACGGCGTAAAAATAAAAATAGGCCAAGGAGTACTGCTAACGCCATACCAGGAATAATGCCAATTACGAGCACTGAAACGAGTGTTGTCAAACTTAAATAAAACGCATCTCGATCAAATTTAAAAAAGCGGATAATTGTTTGAAAATTGATTAACGAAATTGAAGAATAAATTAAAATCACTCCTAATACGCAAGTTGGAATAAATTGCAAAGGTGAAAGAAAAAACAACACAACTATACCAATTAACATTGCAGCAATAATCGAAACGAGTTGAGTTTTCCCCCCATTGGCATCATTCACAGCGGTTCTTGATGATGTGCCACTAACCACAAAGCCTTGTGATAACCCTGCTACAATATTGGCGATACCTAACGCTTTAAATTCAACATCAGCATTGGTTTCATAGTTATTTTTGGATGCAAAACTGCGCACGGTTATCATCATACTCACAAAACAGATGATGGCAATATTAAGCGAAGGCACAACTAAATCACGCATTAAACCTTTATCGAAATCAAGCCATGATTCGACAGGAATAAAATCACCGCTCACATTACCAATAATACGAATATTAAAATATTCAAAATTAAACAACCATGAAAAAAACGTCATCACAATAACGGCTAACAGCGGTGCTGGATATTGAGGCTTTAAACGCTTTAAAACAATTAAAATTAATAACGTAAAAAATGAAACCAGTGCAGTACCTATATGGATTTGTAGTATTTTAAAAGGGAAATACATAATTCGCTCAATCAAATAAGAATAATCATAACTAAAGCCCAATGTTTTGGCTAACTGATCAACCATAATGGTGATTGAAATACCATTTAGTAAACCAATTAAAATAGGCTGACTAAGCAAGTCGGCCAAGGCACCCAGATGCAACTTTCCTGCGATGATACACCAAATACCGATCATGATTGTTAATATTACAACTAATTGCCAACGCAATATTGGATCATTTGCCGCTAACGGTAATACAACAGCCGCAACCACAGCACAAGTAGCCGTATCAGGCCCAACAATCAGTTGCTTAGAAGAACCAAAAAACGCATACACAATTAAAGGCAAAATGGTCGAATACAATCCTGCTATAGCGCCAACGCCAGTCAATTCAGCATAAGCAATTGATACAGGTAACGAAACAGCCGCAACCGACAAGCCAGCCTTAAGGTCAAAAGTAAAATATTCGCGTTTATACTGTAATAAACTACTTAATCCTGGCATCCATGAAGTTATTTTCTGGAAAAAAGTACTGTTTAAAAACCTGCCCATACTACTCCTTTATTTTCCGGCTATACTCATATTATCAATCAAAATCGAACCACATTGAATATTCGTTCTTGTTTCGACATCATTACCAATTGCCACAATATTTTTATACATATCTTTAAGATTGCCAGCAATAGTAATTTCGCTAACCGGATATTGAATTTGTCCGTTTTCAACCCAAAACCCAGTGGCTCCGCGTGAATAATCGCCTGTCACACCATTAACACCTTGCCCCATTAATGAAGTCACCACAATACCTTTATCCATTTTTTTAATCATATCATTAAAATCAACATTAGTTTGGCTTGGTGAAACCCGCCAATTATGAATACCACCTGCATGCCCAGTCGATGTTAAGCCCAATTTACGCGCAGAATAGTTACCTAACAAATAAGTTTGCAACACGCCTTGTTCAACAATATTACGTTGAACTGTTTTGCTACCTTCATTATCAAAAGGTGACGACCCAACGCCTTTTAGAATATGAGGATCTTCATAAATGGTTAGCCACTTAGGAAAGACAGCTTGCCCAACACTATTTAATAAAAACGAAGATTTCCGATAGATTGCACCGCCACTTATAGCGCCTACTAAATGCCTAATTAGCCCAACGGCAACTTCAGCACTAAATAGCACTGGCGTTTGCATGGTTGCGATTTGTTTAGCGCCTAAATTTGAAATCGCTCTATCAGCCGCCTGCATGCCAACCCAATTTGGTGATTTTAATTCACTAAAATCGCGTGATGAAGTATAAGCATAATTACTTTCCATCTGCCCTGCTTGTTCAGCAATGACAGAACATGAAAGTGAATGTGAACTTGCACAATAACCTTGTAACATCCCCAAACTATTGCCATACACATAAACACCATAGCGACTACTAAAATGACCTCCATCAGTATTAATTAATTTTGAATGATTGAGCGCGGTTAACTCGGCTTGTTTGGCCAGCTCAATAGCATTATCAACATTCAAATCACTTGGGTAAAATAAATCTAAATCGGGTGGATTAAATGCCATTTGGCTTACATCGCCCAAACCAGAACAAGGATCGGGCGAGGTGTATTGCATAATATTAATTGCCATATCCACCGTGTGCAAAATAGCCTGTTCGGATAAATCATTGGTTGATGCACAGCCTTTACATTGATTTTGATAAACCGTAATGGATAATGCCCCATCACTATTAAATTCAACATTTTCGGTTTCGCCAAGGCGCGTACTGACACTAATACCTGTTGACTTGTTAATCGACACCTCAACTTCATCAACTCGCGACTTTGCTTGATTAATGGCATTAGCGACAATTTCTGATAAATTCACTTTTTGATTTAAAGCTTCTTTTTTAATCTGTTCAATACTCATTTTATTATTTTCTACAATTCTGCTAGTGATACGTTATAATAAGCCAGAATTGAATATTAGTTAACAAAAGAAATAACATGAATCACAATCAAGAGACAAATCTAGAACCCAACTTTATTATTGACAATGAAGACGAAGAAATCATTTACGTTAGCAAAAGTGAAATCAAACGCGATGCCGAAGCCCTAAAAAAATTGGGTATTGAACTTATCAATTTAAGCAAGAACGAACTGGAAAAAATCCCTCTTGATGAGGATCTTATTTATGCTATTGAACTTGCGCAAAAGATAAAAAAAGAAGGGTATCGCAGACAAATTCAATATATTGGCAAGCTTTTACGTAGCCGAGATATTGAACCTATTAGCCAAGCGCTTGATAAGCTCAAAAATCGCCACAATCAGCAAATTGCCTTATTTCACAAACTTGAAAAGCTACGCGATGATCTGATTGCAACTGGTGATGCTGAAACCATTATGGACTTATATCCAACAGCCGATCGCCAGCAACTGCGCACCTTAGCCCGTTTAGCTAAAAAAGAGCAAGAATCCAATAAACCCGTCAAATCGGCAAAGCAAATTTTTCAATATTTAAAAGAATTGAGCGATACAGAATAATCTTTATAATGTGCGCTTATTGTTATTAACAAACACTATATAAACTTAGATAGAGGATACAAAAATGGGACTTTTAAATGTACCAGCAGGTAAAGAATTACCAGATGATATTTATGTTGTGATAGAAATTCCAGCTAATGCTGATCCAATAAAATACGAAGTCGATAAAGATACGGGTGCTGTATTCGTTGACCGCTTTATGGCAACAGCAATGTTTTATCCATGTAACTATGGTTATATTAATCACACATTATCATTGGATGGTGATCCAGTTGATGTATTAGTCCCAGCACCATACCCATTACAACCGGGTTCTGTTATCCGTTGTCGCCCAGTTGGGGTATTAAAAATGACTGATGAAGCAGGTCAAGATGCAAAACTAGTTGCAGTACCTCACAGTAAACTATCAAAAGAATATGATCATATTAAAGATGTTGATGATTTGCCTGAATTACTAAAATCACAAATCAAACACTTTTTTGAACAATACAAAGCATTAGAAAAAGGTAAATGGGTTAAAGTTGACGGTTGGGACAATGCTGAGGCAGCTCGTAAAGAAATTATTGAGTCATTTGAACGAGCAAAAAATAAATAAAATGGAGTGATAAAAAAATAATCGTTGATTAAAGCCATAAATACTATTTTATGGCTTTTTTGTTTTTGATTAATTTATTAACATTCAAAATTAATTAAAAGTTTTAACTATACAATAATTTGCCTTTTATCAATTTATAAGTAATTATCTAAAAAATTAAGAAAAACTAAATTCTAAGCAAAAAAAATTATTATTAATATCTTGCTTTTGGTTATAATTTATGCGGTAATAGCACTGGGTAAACAACAAAGTTGAAATTATGAAAACGACTAACTTTGGTAATGTGGTTTTGAACGTTTATCATGGTTGTGAGTTACATAATGAAGACAATGTTAAAACTCATACCAGCCTAAAAGGCTAATTATTAATTATTGTTAGGATGTCTAGTAAATGAATAAGAAAACAGGCCAAGTAAAATGGTTTAATGAAAGTAAAGGTTTTGGTTTTATCACACCTGCGGATGGAAGTAAAGATGTATTTGTTCACTTTTCTGCTATTTCAGGAGATGGTTTTAAAACCTTAGCTGAAGGACAACAGGTTGAATTTGCGATCCAAGATAGCCCTCGTGGACCAGCAGCAGCTGAAGTTGTTGTAATCTAGTTCAACTTTAAATAATTTATTTCCATACTAGCAAAACGCTCGCCTACAAGGAGAGCGTTTTTTATATCAAAAAGCTAAAAAATTACACGTAATTTAGCATAGAAAAAAAGCGACCCTAAGGTCGCCATTTTAACAAAACTAGGATAAAGGCTAATTTTTACTTAGAAATAACAGCAATTAAATCTAATACTTTGTTTGAATAACCCACTTCGTTGTCATACCAAGAAACAAGTTTCACAAAGTTATCACTTAATTGAATACCAGCTTTAGCATCAAATACAGATGTACAAACTTCACCTAAGAAATCAGTAGAAACAACATCATCTTCTGTATAGCCAAGAACGCCTTTCATCGGACCTTCAGCAGCTGCTTTGATAGCTTTACAGATATCTTCGTATTTAGCAGGTTTTTCCAAACGAGCAGTTAAGTCAACAACAGAAACATCTGGAGTTGGAACACGGAAAGCCATACCAGTTAATTTACCATTTAACTCAGGAATCACTTTACCTACTGCTTTAGCAGCACCTGTTGATGAAGGGATAATGTTTTGCGCAGCACCACGACCACCACGCCAATCTTTATGAGATGGACCGTCAACCGTTTTTTGAGTTGCAGTAGTTGCGTGAACAGTAGTCATTAATGCTTCAACGATACCAAAGTTGTCGTTGATAACTTTAGCTAAAGGCGCTAAACAATTAGTTGTACATGATGCATTTGAAACGATATCTTGACCTGCATAATCTTTATCATTAACGCCGATAACAAACATTGGCGTGCTATCTTTTGATGGACCGGTTAAGACAACTTTTTTAGCACCTGCTTGAATATGCTTACGCGCAGTTTCGTCAGTTAAGAATAGCCCTGTTGCTTCAGCAACAACATCAACACCGACTTCGTCCCATTTTAAATTAGCAGGATCGCGTTCAGCAGTAACACGGATTGCTTTACCGTTAACAACCAATTTACCGTCTTTAACTTCAACTGTACCGTCAAAACGACCGTGAGTTGAATCATATTTAAGCATATAAGCCATATATTCAACATCTAATAAATCGTTGATTGCAACAATTTCAATGTCTGAACGTTTTTGAGCAGCACGGAAAACAATACGACCAATACGACCAAATCCATTAATACCTACTTTGATTGTCATAACAATTACCTTCTTTTTTGTGTTTTTAATGTTAAAAATATTTCTTGTAAGCTATCAAATTTTAAAGATTTATTCAAGAAGATTCCTAATAATTAAACACGAATTGATTAAATAGATTAGACCAAGTGCAGGTTAGATAAATTATCGCAAATAAAATCATTGTGTTATTTAAATTAACCGCTCAGCATGATAAAGCATACTATAGTCATACATTACTCCCAAAAGTTTATATGCGCTATCGATTCAACCGAATAAAAAGCGAATTGAAATATTTCGCTTTAAATATCTATTAAAACTACTCCAAAACTATATTACATGCTAATAACCCAACTCAGTTGTATGAGCTAAACACTTTAATAAGTGTTGCTGTAACAGTTTAAGATTTTATTCAACCGTTCGGGTTGTTACCGATAATTGAATAAATACATTAGTGATAGTTACACTTCGCTCAGTTGTCGGCATATTCTGATGCAGAAATAAGATAAACAAAACAAACTATTGTTTTTGGTTAACAACAAAAAATACTAATATAATCAATTGTATTTTCGAGCGTTCTTTGCGAAAAATAAAACTTTTTTGGTGGTTGGAATGGATTAGGTGCAGTGCTTTTGAACGTCTACAGTTTAGATGTTCAAAATAGCTACCATGAACATTTCCAAAACCTAACCGCCCCCCCCCAATAGCTTATAGAAAACCTAAAAAAACTTCATTTTTTCAGATATAGCATTGATAAGATTTAAATTTTTAGTTTTTTTGATTTAAATCATGTTGTGAAAAATTCAGTATTTTCTTATAAAAAGAAACAAGTTAATGAGTTGATTTCGTTAATATTGCACTAAAATATCATTAAATAAATCCAATAATTTATATACCGTCGAACAAATCCAAGCTATAACCTTTTTATCTACATCTTGCAAAATTTATCCATCTAGTTTACTTTACCTATTCAGATAAAACTAAATAACTAGAGTGTAAGCATGATGATATCATTCAAAGAGCAACAACAGCGAATTAGTTTTGTTAAGCAATTTTTTGCCAATCAACTTGCCGAGAGTCTATCACTGATCGAAGTGCAAGCCCCGTTACTAAGTAAAGTTGGCGATGGTATTCAAGATAATTTATCAGGCACTGAGCACGCAGTCCAAGTTAAGGTAAAAGCAATACCTGATGTACAATATGAAGTGGTACATTCACTGGCTAAATGGAAGCGCAAGATTCTAAGTGAGCACAATTTTAAAGTTGGCGAAGGCATTTACACCAATATGAAAGCGCTACGCCCAGACGAGGATCAACTTTCGCCCATTCATTCCGTTTATGTCGATCAGTGGGATTGGGAAAAAGTGATTCGCCCAGAAGATCGCAATTTAACTTATCTCAAACAAACGGTTAACAATATTTATACTGCGATTAAGGCGACCGAAAAGACAGTTTCACAGCAGTATCATCTTTCGCGATTTTTACCCGAATCAATCACTTTTATCGATAGTGAACAGCTATTAAAACGTTATCCTAATTTATCCCCAAAAGAGCGTGAAAACGCCATAACAAAAGAACTGGGCGCGGTGTTTTTAATTGGTATTGGTGGTAAGTTGTCAAATAATGAAAAACACGACGTGCGTGCACCCGATTATGATGATTGGAGTAGTGATAACGATTTAGGCTCTAAAGGATTAAATGGCGATATTTTAGTGTGGAATCCGATTTTAAATAGCGCAATTGAAATTTCATCAATGGGCATTCGAGTCGACCCAGAGACATTAAAACGTCAATTAAAATTAACTAATGATGAAGATCGTCTACAACTAACTTGGCATAATTCATTAATTAATGGTGACTTATTACAAACTATTGGCGGCGGCATTGGCCAATCGCGTTTGATAATGTTGCTGTTACAACAAAAACATATTGGTCAAGTACAAGCAAGTGTATGGAGCGATGATGTCAAAGCAAATTATAGTCAATTACTATAACAACACACCATACAAACATAGGGCTTTACGCCCCATGTTTTTGCTTTAAAAACACTAGTTCGGTTGCCGTAAATTATTGACTTTGTGTTGGAGTAGATTCGGTATTTTGTAACACTGGTTGCTGCTGTTCAGTTGGATTTATTTTTGATGGCTGTGATGCTTTATCAGCACCGCTTTGCATTGGTTCATCTTTTGCATTGCTTGTCTTATCTTGCGACTCAGTTGCTAATCCGTCTAAACGAATATAAACAATATGTTGCTGACCACGATCACATGATCCTACTATTTTACCTTCAATTTGTTGTTCGGACTTATCAGCTGGTTCAAGTTTGAGTTGAAACAGAGATGGAGCAACGCCATTATTTTTGATTTTTTCGGCAATATTATTGCTAATTTCTTCACAATTTGATGCCGCAGCTAACATAGGTAAACCAAGTAAAAACAAACCAATTAATTTTTTCATTTTCTATTCCTTTCATATATGATGAAATTATCGTATGCATTATAAAACGATTAGTCAATCTGTCTATCTTGTTTTAATGTGTGATTAAAACAATTGCCAACATAGTTACACATCTAACAAACTTGTCATTTTGTCGGATAATGTTAATGCGAACCGCCTAACTCAATTTATTCACTATAAAATTTGATAAGTGTTTAACAAACCTGTTGATAACTTAGTAATACAATGATTATTAATTATTTTTTTAAAAGATTAAATCTTAACCAATCCTGTTTGTGATTTTATTTTGTTGAAAAAAATTAACCTTAATAAGTAAAATAGCCATAAAAAAAAGCAAAAAAGTAATTAGTAATCAATAGTTTAATAACAATCATAGCGCGGTAAAAAAAGCGATTAAACCGAAAAATACGCCAGGAGAATTAGCAATTGCAATTGGCCAGTCTTTCTTTTCTCTCAATAAGCCATAGCTAACCCAAAGCGAGCAGTTAATAGCTGCTGCTAACGGTTGAGTAGGATTTGATTTAAACCCATGTAAATTATCAATGATTTGCGGCACATAAGAAACATACATCCCTAATGATGCTATCGTAGCTATAATCCCTAAAATACGAAAAGCCTTTGGTGAAAGATGCAAAATTGCCTCCTAATATCGTTTATGATTTATCATCTAATACCAATGATTATAGCTAGTTAGAGTATTGTCAGTAAACCATAAACTGGGAAAAGCGGTGTAAATTAGGTTAAAATAAGTCGAACAATTACCCTAGTTTGACTTATGAACTCATATTATTTATAAGGGATTGACATTTAATCATCAGGTTATAAAAACGTTCCAATCATTTGTAATGCAGCGTGATAACAACTAACACGGCGTAACTAATTTCAATAATTGGTTAAACGGTTAATGTTACTTAATCTCGCCTTCAACTATTTTAGTCAATTATGTTACTGATAACGCAAAACGGATTTGAAATATTTATTCACCATATGATTTGATAAGTACTGAATAAGCCTGTTGATAACTCAATAATATAATGATTACTTATTAATTTTTAAAAAGGTTAAATATTAAACTATCCTAATAATGGTTTTATTCTGACTACCCAGCCCGCTTTTTGAACTCACTTGCTAAGCAAATAAACTCATGTGTTTTGCTGACATTACATAATGACATAAATAATAGTTTAAAGAGTAAATCGAATAGTTAAATACTAACAAAAAGGCGATAGCCATAAGCCACAACAAATGAACTATCGCAATAGGCCAAATATTTATTTTATGTAATGATTTATTACAAATTCAACATAACCTATTCATCAACACAATCATCCTTGTAAAATTCAAGTTATGGAGAATTTTTATCAAAAGTTAATAAACATAGTGATATAACATTTCAATATCCTTTACATTAACCTCTCGTGGATTGCCACTAGTACAAACGTCGGCAAATGCAGCCTGAGCAAGCTCGGGAATATCTTGCTCTTGAACGCCAATATCACGCAATTTAGCCGGAATGCCGACATCTTTATTTAGCTGTTTAACCGCTTCAACGACATATTTGCGAACCTCTTGTATTGGCTGATTTAAAATATCCTTTAATCCCATTGCTTTGGCAATATCACGGTATTTGTCACCAGTTGATTCAGCATTAAATTCCATGATATAAGGTAATAAAACAGCATTAGCAACACCATGAGGGATATTATAAAAAGCACCCAAAGGATGTGCCATACCATGAACAAGCCCAAGGCCTACATTTGAAAACCCCATACCGGCTATATATTGCCCCAGCGCCATATCTTCTACGCCTTTAGGATCGCCTTTAACCGATTCGCGTAATGCACGGCTAATAATTTCTATCGCTTTTAAATGCATCATGTCTGATAGCTCCCATGCACCTTTGGTGATAAAACCTTCGATATAGCATGCGTTAATGCATCAATCCCCGTTGCTGCTTTTAAACTAGCGGGCATCGAAGCCATCATTTCGCTATCAACAATAGCAACAACAGGAATATCATGTGGATCGACACACACAAACTTACGTTTGTTTTGTTCATCGGTAATAACATAGTTAATGGTGACTTCGGCTGCTGTTCCAGCTGTGGTTGGAATCGCAATAATTGGCACAGCCGCTTTTTGCGTATTAACTGTCCCTTCTAAGCTACGCACATCAGCATGCTGCGGATTATTAATGATAATACCAATCGCTTTAGCCGTATCTTGTGGCGAACCGCCACCGATAGCAATTAGATAATCAGCCTCTGACTTTTTAAACCTTTCTACCCCATTTTTAACAATACCAATAGTTGGGTTTGGAATTACTTCGTCAAAAACATCATAATTAAGCCCAAATTTATCTAATAAATCGGTAACTTTAGTAGCGATTTTAAATTTAATAAGATCTTTATCTGTAACGATAAGTGCCTTTTTAAAATGGCGTTTTTTTACTTCATCAATCAAATGGCTAATTGATCCGGCACCAAAGTACGAGGTCTCATTTAATATCATACGATAAGTCATACTATTACTCCTTAATTTGAATATTTTTTGCAATATACTTGCTAAATAAAGAGGTGATGATTGGAACAACAATCGAGGTAATTACCACCGATGCTGCAACAAGTGCGGTTGCGGCAGGTGCCGCTTCGGCAAAAGTTGGGGCAACTTCAGCTACTAAAAAAGGGGTTGCCACAGCAGCGCCGGCAGTACCTGATGCAGCAATTCCTGCAACGCCTCGACCGCCACCTACAAATATATCAGCCAATATAAGCGGTATACCTGAAACAACAATAACAAAAACAGCCAAAAATACGCCTAAGAATCCTGTTTTAAAAATAACGGTCAAATCAATTGTGTTACCTAAAGCAAAAGCAAAAAAAGGGATGAGTGTTTTTGTGCCAACACTAAATAAGCTTCTTAATTCTTCATCTAAGTTGCCTAAAATAAACCCAACAATAAATGGCATTAAGACACCCATTAAATGCTCTGGTTGAAAGGATGCCAAACCAGCAGAACCTAAAATAACCATAGTCATTAAAGGCCCTGACTCCATGGAAATTAATACTGATGCACCAGCTTCTTCTTTAGTGCCATATTCTTGCATTAAAGAGGCATACAATCCGGCATTGGTCATATCGAGCGACGCCACGATGGCTAAAACCGATAAGCCCGCAAAAAATCCCGTTTTAACTAGGCCATCATCAGGCAGTATTTGTGTAAAAATAAAAGCGCATGCCCATGCTACCGCTAATTTAGTGGCAACTAATGTGCCTGATTTTTTCAGTACTGTACCAGTTGCGCTCACTTTAATTGAAGCGCCCATGCAAAATAGCCAAACCGCCAAAATAGGCACCACACCATTTATAATACCGTTAGTAAAAGAACCAAAGTATTTAGCAGTTCCAGGTGCAAAAGTATGCAAAAGCGCACCTAAAAAAAGAGGTACCAGCATCATGCCACCAGGCACTTTATCGATAAACTTTTTGATTTTCATAAATAAGCCCTTTTATTGACAGTTAAAAAGTTTTTTTATTTTTTCAATTTGTTCACCACTTAATGTTCCACCAAAATTCCGCGATCTTGGTTCTAAATAATGTTGTTTTTGTTCTACCGCAACTTTAATGGTTGTTACAAAATCATCGCCAATGCTGTAAATATTAGACAATCGGCTGATTTCTTTATGTAATCGAGTCAATTCATTAAAATCGTTTTGCTTAAAGGCTGCCATTACACTGGCAAAAATTTCAGGAACAACATTGTTAAGACCCGATAAAACGCCTGCACCACCATTCATTAAATTCGGCACGAAATACTCATCAAAACCAGAAAATACAGAGAAGTCTTTGCGAATTTTTTGTGAGGCCAAAATGATTGATCGAGTGTGAGATGCACAATCAACGGTATCTTTAATACCAATAAATTTTGGAAAGTCAGATATTAATCGAGTGACTAGTTGTGAATCAACATCGCACCCAGTTCTAGCAGGAAAATTATATATAAACCAGTTACCTACAAATTTTGAATCTAAATATTTGTAATATTCATATAATTGATTCGGTGTTTGTGCAAAATAGAAATGTGGTAATGCCATTACGGCGCCATAGCCAGCATCAAATGCTGCATCAGCAAGCTTTACCATATCGTCAACAACGGTGGTTGATACGTTAACAATTAAAGGTAAATCAGTAAATTGATGAGCTTGCTTAATGATTTCTAACCGCTCTTGTATGGTCATGGTGACAAACTCACCAATAGTGCCCATAACCAAAATTCCATTAATTTTTGAATCAGTTAACATTTTGTAGTGCTGTTCCATCGCACCAAAATCGATTTTATTTTGACGGTTAAACGGGGTAATTGCAGGACAGATAGCACCAAAGTATGGATTTGAATTACTCATAATAACTCCTAATTAAATTAACAACATTATATTGAAATTAATTTCAATATAATGTTGTTGATAAATCAACTCAACTTAATTAGGGGGAAATAGCTCACTATTTATTAAAAATGTGACGGCGATCAAATATTAGGCAGAATCATCAAGAAAGAACGGCTATTGTTGAAACTAAAAAAAATATTTATACTTACAACAACTTCAATACATGAGTTTAATTTGTGACAACAGAAATAACAACGCAAGCGCCTGCCATCGATAAAGCAACCCGAATATTTCACTTTATTGCAAAACACGATGGCGCCACTTATACCCAAATCTATCAAGGATTATCGTTACCTCAAAGTTCAACATCAGCATTACTTGCCAGCTTGGTTACTAATGGCTTATTACGGCAAAACGAGGGTAAGTATTTTTTGGGCCTTGTCTTTTATGAATTTGGTAATAATGCCATTAAACAATTTAATATTAAAGATTTGGCAACTGAACCGCTTTTGTTTTTGCGCGATAAAACACAACTTGCGTGTCATTTAGGTGTATTAGATGGCAATTCTGCTATTTATTTGGCTAAAGTCGAAAGCCCAAGCGCTATTCAAGTTAAAAGCTGGTTAGGCCGTAAGCTTTCCTTACACAGCTCTGCACTGGGTAAAACACTTTTAGCATGGGAACCCGAGCAACGAGTTGATGACTTGTTCCCAAACGAAAACTTACCCATAAAAACGCAAAACACTATCACCACAAAAACTGCGTACAAAAATGAGTTGAAAAAGATACGTGAACAAGGTTGGGCATTTGATAATGCTGAAGACTTTGACGAAGTAACCTGTTTAGCTGCGCCCGTTTATGATAAGAATGGCAAAGTCATTGCCGCAATTAGTACATCGGGGGTTCGATTTCAAATGCCAAACGAAAGAATAAACGAATTTGTTCAATATTTGCTAGCAGCTACAAAAATGCTATCCGATAAAATAAGAAGCTAGTGGTTTATTTTTGTGACAATTTGTTTGTTACCTAACCAATGGCGGTACAAAATGACCAAAGCTAAATCTTGTTGTCCCAAGGCTATCGCCAAAATCGGCACCTTGTGACACAATCACACCATTTAATAACAGTTGATTAAGTAGCGCTAATTCTTGCGCTACCGTGCTCACCGGTAAATGAGCATATAAATGAAAGCCCCCTAATGGTGCTTGGTATGTAATATCACCACAAAAATAGCTATCTAACCATTGCATTAATTGCTCGGCTTTGATTTGCAGTGCTTGCCGTAATTGTTGTTGATGGACTAAATGATGATGTTGCAAATATTCTTGGGCTAATAATTGTGGCAATATACTTAGACCAGAATCAATATGTTGCCGAATTTTGGCCAGATTTTCGATGATGCTACGCGGAGCGATCATCCACCCAACACGAATATTTCGTCCAATATATTTTGATAGCGATCCTAAATAGATAACTTGATTATGCTGATCCCATTTCTTAATGGGCGATACCGCCAAATCAGGTTGAAATGCTAAACTACTGTAAGCATCATCTTCAACAATTCCAATACTTTGTGAACGGCAAAATGCCAGTATCGTTTGTTTTCGCTTGTCGCTCATAACAAAACCGCTCGGATTTTGAAAAATGGGATTCAAAAACAACCACTTAATTTGATGTTGCTGCACGCAGTTGGATAAACTTTCAAGCATAATCCCCTCATTATCGCACGCAATACCGTACAAACGTAAGCCCGCCGCTTGAAACAAAGGCAATGAGTAAAAATAAGAGGGAGACTCAATTCCAACCGCATCACCAGGTTTAAGTAACCCCTGCGTAATGAGAAATAACGATTGCTGTGTGCCCGATGTAATTAAAATTTCATTAATATCAACTTGCATGGAAAACTGCGCTTGCATATAAAGCGCAATTTGGATTTTAAGCGATGGCAAACCTAATTGTAGTGTATCGCTGTTCTTTTCGTGCATAATCAGTTCATTTAACGAAGTATTTGGTAGCTGTAGTTTAGGAATCAAATTGGTTGGCAAATCGCCATTAGCTAGATCGCAAATGTATGGTTGCTGCGCTCGAACTTGCGCTACTTTTTGTTGATAAAACGATTGTTTATTTTGATAAAAATGCGCAGGTAACCGCCAATTAATTGATGAATACGCTTGAACGCCCCACTTTTGATGATTGACATAAGTACCACTTCCTTGTCGCCGGATCAGCACACCACGTTCAGTTAACAGCTCTAACGCATGCACAACCGTTGAGCGATTGATACCCAATTTTTTTGCTAGTTCGCGTTCTGAAGGTAACCTCTCTCCCGCAATCAATACGCCCTGCTCAATATAGTGCTCGATAAGTTGCGTGACTTTTTTAAAAAGTGATCCGGTAAATTGTACTAGTGTTTGTCTATTCCACATGGTTATTTTACTTTAATGTGTTGGTCGCTTTAAGCATTTTGCTACGACAAATTCGTTCCAAAAATTGGATGGTTTAATTATAGTCCAATTGGCTGTTTTTTGCTGAGCTTTATTTTTGAATAATATTGCAAATTTAACAATATTATCATTATTGATTTAATCAGGAGCAAAAAATGAACCAAGTCATAGGCACACAAACAGTTAAACGTGGCATGGCAAAAATGCAAAAAGGTGGCGTCATTATGGACGTTGTTAATGCAGAGCAAGCAAAAATTGCCGAGCAAGCCGGTGCGGTTGCAGTAATGGCTTTAGAGCGAGTTCCTTCAGATATTCGTGCCGCTGGTGGGGTTGCCCGAATGGCTGACCCAACTATTGTTGAACAAGTCATGAATGCTGTTACCATACCGGTGATGGCCAAAGCACGCATTGGGCACGTTGTTGAAGCCCGTATTTTAGAATCAATGGGCGTTGATTATATTGATGAAAGCGAGGTATTAACTCCGGCTGATGAACAATATCACTTACTTAAGGATGAATTTACCGTACCTTTTGTATGTGGTTGTCGTGATTTGGGCGAAGCATTACGTCGAATTGGCGAAGGAGCATCAATGCTACGCACCAAAGGTGAACCCGGTACCGGCAACATTGTTGAAGCAGTGCGCCATATACGTAAAGTAAACGAACAAATCCGCCTGGTAACAAGCAAATCAAAAGATGAATTAATGGCATTTGCCAAAGCAATTGGCGCACCATATGAACTGGTTTTACAAATCAAACAGTTAGGAAAATTACCCGTAGTTAACTTTGCTGCCGGTGGCGTGGCTACTCCTGCCGATGCAGCATTAATGATGCAACTTGGTGCCGATGGTGTGTTTGTTGGATCGGGTATTTTTAAATCCCAAAACCCAGAAAAATTTGCGAAAGCCATCGTACAGGCTACCACTTATTTTAATGATTATCCACGTTTAGCGCAGCTTTCAAAGGGCTTAGGCGAAGCAATGAAAGGCATTGAAATTAGCACGCTGGCTCAATCAGAAAGAATGCAAGATCGAGGCTGGTAATGATAAAAGCATCCAAACAAAGTCATATTAAAAATATTGGCGTACTCAACTTACAAGGTGCGGTGAGTGAACATATCACTATGCTAAAAAGTATCGACAATGTACAAGCGACTTTAGTGCAAAAACCCGAACAATTAACTAAACTAAATGGTTTAATCATCCCCGGAGGCGAATCGACAACCATTAGCCGTTTAATTAAACAAAATGGACTTGTCGAACCGATAAAACAATTTGCCAAACAAGGAAAAGGCATTTTGGGTACTTGCGCGGGACTGGTGCTTTGCGGTAACAGCACAACTCATAACGAGGTCGAATTGTTGGGCTTAATGGATATTTGTGTTGAACGCAACGGTTTTGGACGGCAAATTAACAGCTTTGAGACCACTTTAGAGATACCAACGATTGGTGACCAAATCCCTGCTATATTTATTCGCGCACCTTATATTGCCAAAGCAGGAAAAGGCATTGAGCAACTGGCATTTGTCGATCAGCACTGTATTATGGCACAGCAAAATAACATCTTAGTTTGTGCCTTTCATCCTGAACTAACAACCGATAATCGTATTATGCGTTACTTTATTGATAGATGTTAGAATAAAGGATTGTTTAAATCGTCTATACGGAGATAAACTTGTAAAAAATATTCAGGATTCTATACCGTTTCGTTTAAATCGCTTATACGAAGGTAAACTAGAAGCTGATATACTATAAAGCTTGTTTTCACAAGACAAATAGGATTTTTGTTTTCAAAAAAACTTTTTTCAGCCAGTTATTGATTGTTTTTTATTTTTTGTTTTGTTTCTTTTGAGGAAACACAAACGCATCAAACCAACTACAAAAAAGATTTTATTTAGATGAATCCTACGATTTGCTGGCGTATACTGATAACTGTTATAATCTCCCTCTCTTTTTTAGATTTGGATCACTGATTATGTACATCATCTACGGTATAAAAAACTGCAATACGATGAAAAAAGCCTTTACTTGGCTTGATGATCATCATATAGCTTATCAATTTTATAATTATAAAACCCATGGTCTGTCGGCAGATGTTTTAGATACTTTTTTAAAATTGGTAGATTGGCAAAGTTTGCTTAATACTCGCGGTACCACATGGCGTAAGTTAGATGAGGCTGTCCGTGCACGGGTTGATAATGAGCAAGCAGCAAAACAGATCATGTTAGCCAATCCTTCCATTTTAAAACGTCCTTTACTTATTGATGGTAAGCGTGCTTTGTTAGGTTATTCAGACGAACTTTATTCCCAATTTATTTCACAATCTAAATAAAATCGAGACCATTATGACTGAACCTGTTATTGCGCTAACCAAAGCGCTCATTGCTGAGAAATCGATAAGTCCTGACGATAAAAATTGTCAAAAAATAATTATTGAGCGATTAAAACCACTCGGTTTTATTATTGAAGAAGTCAATATTGGGCAAACCAAGAACTTATGGGCCTATCATGGCGATGCTACCGGCAAAACTTTGATGTTTGCTGGCCATACTGATGTCGTACCAGCAGGTGATGAAAGCAAATGGCTTTATCCGCCATTTTCACCAACGATTGATGAAAATGGCATACTTTATGGTCGTGGTGCATCGGATATGAAAAGTAGCGTTGCTGCCATGGTTTGTGCGGCAGAGGATTTTGTTAAACAACATCCTAATCACACTGGGCGCGTCGCCTTTTTAATCACATCAGATGAAGAAGCCGATGCAAGCGATGGCACGGTTAAGGTGGTTGATTTGCTTATCAAACGCCAAGAGCGTGTTGATTATTGCATTGTGGGCGAACCATCAAGCGATGTGGTACTTGGCGACCAGATTAAAAATGGACGCCGCGGTTCACTAACTGCCAATTTAGTTGTGCATGGCATTCAAGGTCATGTGGCTTACCCTCATCTTGCTGATAACCCTGTGCATCGTTTTGCACCTGCGTTAAATGAACTGGTTAGCACCGTTTGGGATGAAGGCAATCAATACTTCCCACAAACAACAATGCAAATAGCCAATATTAATGGCGGCACAGGAGCTGAAAACGTTGTGCCGGGTGAGCTTCGCGTACAATTTAACTTCCGTTATAGTAGCGAATTGACAGACACAAATATTAAAACACGGGTTGAGCAGATTTTACAAAAATATAATGTAAACTACACCTTAACTTGGCGGTTATCAGGCCATCCATTTTTAACACCACAAGGCGATTTAACCAACGCGGCTGCTAGTGCTATTAAGGAGTTTACCGACATTGATACCAAACTATCCACCAGTGGCGGCACATCTGACGGACGCTTTATTGCAAAAATGGGATGCCAAGTGATCGAGCTTGGGGTACTTAACAAAACCATCCATAAAGTGAACGAAAATGCTAATTGCCAAGATATTATTACCTTAACCGCAATCTATCACCGCATTTTAGAGAAACTGCTGTTAGTATAGTATTGTTAGCATTGCGTTATTGGCATGGATGATTGCTATAATTGGATGATTCCGATTTTAACTTAAAGGGGAATACGATGGAGTGGCTTAAAGATTATTGGTGGATAATTGTAGTTATCTTAATTGGAATTTTTATTAATACCATTAAAGCACTGAATCGATTGAGTTATAAATCGTATCTGGAAAAAAAGAAAGGGATAAAACCTATCCCTTATCAAGATGACGATGATGATGATTGGCCATCAACAAATTCAACGAAAAAAAAGTAACACTCACCTTAACGAAAATCTTGGCTATCGCTGTCAAATAGTGCTTGATGACGGTAGCGATCAACCCACATTGCTGTTGCGCCACATACGGCAATAGGCATAACAATTAAATTAAGCACGGGCACCATGGTAAAAAAGCTGACTAACATACCAAAGGCTATATTATCGACCCGATCTTGTTTAAGTAACTCACGCATGCGGTGAAAGGTAATTTTGTGGTTATCAAAGGCATAATCGGCATATTGAATATTAATTTGCCAAGCGGTAAATAAAAACCAGACTACTGGTGTGACCGATTGCCCAATAACAGGAATAAAATAAGTCAGCAATATTGGGATTGCCCATAATAGATAGTTGATCAGTTTTTGGAGCTCGCGACCAAAAATACGAGGAAGATCTTTAATGATGCTAATCCATGACAGTTCTGCCGCAGGAATGCCCGTTAACTTCGCTTCGACTTGTTCGGCCAATAGACCATTAAATGGTGCGGCAATGATATTGGTTACTGTACTAAAGAAATAACAAAACAAAATAACCAGCATTAAAATTACGATAAAAACAATGATATAACCTAGCCAATGCAACCAACTTGGCATATACGTAACCCCCCTATCCACCATGCCCGATATAGAGGTAAAAAACCAATAAAATAGTGCAGACATCACCACAATATTAGCAATTAATGGTAAAAAAACAAATCGCTTAATACCTGGACTAAATGCCAATGACCAACCTTTAATAAAATATTCAATGCCTGTTGTGGATTGATTTTTTTGGTTGTGTGTGTGGTTCTGATTATGTGAATGACGATGTGGGGGCTCAATTTCTAAATTATTGTTCGTCATATTCGGTTCCTTTTAAATTAATATAAATTAAGTTAAAACAAGTTCAGTTAAAATGACTTGAGTTTAAATAGGATAACTATTTTAAACACTCCACTTAATAACCTGCAATGGCAATCAGCTATCATTATTGTTGCTTTTATCAAATATTACATTATTACCTTGCTGAATTAGCCATGTTTTGACTTCATCCTTAATGGTTTGCATTAACGCGCATTTACCCGCAAGTTGATATGCATTAATGATCAAAGATTGATTGTTTTTGCTTTTTAACAGTGCTGATAACACAGGCAAACTTAACGGCTGTGGTTGTTGATATATTTGATAGTTATGAACTAATCGACACAGTGAGGGATAACTGGCTTCAAACGGTCGATGAAAGTGAGCAAACCCAGCTAATTCATCCAAATCATGTGCGTCTAAATCTTGTGCTAATAATAAATTATCGTTGTTCGCAAGCATTTGGTTAAAAGGTAAATCGATGATATCTTTTAACCAATAGGCGTTACGCTGTAGTTTTTGTTTTAATTTATAGGTTAAAAGCTGTCCAGATCGGGTAATTGGTTTAAGCGCCATAACAGAATAACTGCCACTACTTGCCTGTTTATGGCTACTAACATGAACCAAGACAAAACCACAAGCCGTCCAAAATTGATAATTAGACGAGCTATAAGCAAAACTGACCGACACAAAATCGTTATTTTGCACTTTGGCATGCTCAGAAATCGTCTGAACCAGTTGTTTTGCGATATGTTGCCGTCGATAAGCCTCCATAACCGCAATGCGATTAATGCGAACTGAACGCAACTTAGCCGCTAACCGTTCACCGGCATGAGCCACAAGCGACTGCGCCACTAAATTGCCTTTAGGGCGGCGTGTTCCTTGCCATACTTGAGTTATTAGGTCATCAGGCAAGTTCCCCTCGGTAAGTGTAAGCGCCGCGGCAATTTGTCTATTGTCTATTGTTGCTTGCCAAACCGACAAGTTTTGCGCATCAAACAGACGCCTTAAATCGATTAATGTGGTTTGATAGTGGGCCATTTTTAATAGATAAAAGATCGACCTTAAGGAATCAACATCATTGCGTTCAACCGTTGAATATTGGGTTGATGATAGGCCTGTAACAGGGTTATCATCCTGCGTTAATAAACCATTAAGTAATAGCTTATCACTAAATTGCTCTAGCATATCACCTGCCCGCCAACGAATGGGCGTGTGTAGATGAAAATATTGGCATGCTTTACCTGATAGCAATTTCAACAAAAAACCCTGTCCAGTACCTTCATATCCATCAACGGTGGTGGTTAACAATATCCGACAATTATTGGTAATGGCCAGTTGTAGCAGTTTTTCGAGCATAGGCAACGGAATCATGGCTGCTTCGTCGATAATGAGATAATCAGCAAAATCAATCTTTGACTGCACAATTAATTCATCAGGTGCAAAAAATGGCGTATCGGGCTTAGCAAAAGCAAAAAAGGTCGTCAATGCTGATTTATTGGGCGCGGTCACAATACAACGTTGATAATGGCTAAACCTCCCAGCTAGTGCCGATTTACCCCGTCCGCGTTTAGCAACTAATACATTTATGGGATTATTGCTATTTAATAACTGTTTTAATGTGGCTTGCTGTTCGGCTAAGTCTCGAGTGTCATCGGCCATCATTAGCAAAGAGGGGGGGATGGATAAAGCGTTCTTTAACAAAGATGTTGAATTGATTGATACACCAAATTCAGCCAAAGTTTCCATTAAATGTGCAACAAAATTAGGCACATTGATCGGATTGTGGCTTTCGTTCCAACGCAAGCTATCTTGATCATGCCAACTGCTTAGCTCCTTGGGTAATAACAAAACCAACACACTACCTTTAACTAGCGTGCCAACCAGCATGGCAAAGGCATCAAGATTAAATCCTGCCGTTGCATCAAAAATAGCATGCCGATACTGCTGGCCTAATAGTTGTTTGGTTTGATGGGGTTTGAGTGCGTTGGCAATTAACGAACTAGGCAAATAATCGGGCTGATAGGTAACAGTTATCCAATCGCCGGTGTTTTGCTCAAAGGTGGTGCCCAATTGTTCAAATAATTGTGCACTTTCACCTTGTAACACCCATAGCATTCGGTTGCTGTTGGGATTGTGCATAAACTAACTTTTTCCAATTAATAGCGATAATATACCGGCAGCAATCAGTGGACCAACTGGAATGCCTTTGAAAAATGCAACACCAATTAGCGTGCCAATAATTAAGCCATTGATAATGGTAGGATGTGCACCAATGAGCGATATACCACGCGTGCCAAGCCACGAGACTAAAATACCTACAAAAATAGCCAATATGGATTGCCAAGTGGTAAACGATTTGACTATATCACTAAATTTTAACGACCCATCCGCCAACGGCACCATCATCGCGGCAGTTAAAATAACAATGCCGATAGTTAAGCCATATTTATTTAAAAACGGGAAATAAGTGTCAAGTGGCGTTAATTTAAACAGCAACAATAACAATACGGCAAATGTTACTGTGTTATTGTGCGTCAAATAACACAGTGCTGCTAACCCCAAAAGAAGGAAAAAAGAAATATCAAACTGCGCAAACATTACAAACAAACACCAATGCGTTTTGCCACTTCTTCATAAGCTTCAATCACACCACCTAAACCTTGGCGAAAGCGATCTTTATCCATTTTTTTAAGTGTGGACTTTTCCCACAGGCGACAACCATCAGGCGAAAACTCGTCGCCTAAAGTGATTTCACCTTTAAATAAACCAAATTCGAGTTTGTAATCGACTAATATCAGCCCTGCTTTATCAAATAGATCCGTCAAAATGGTATTGATTTTAAAGCTGAGTTCTTTCATTTTGGCTAGTTGATCATCGCTAGCCCAACCAAAAGCTTTACAGTGTGAATCGTTAACCATTGGATCGTGCAATGCATCATTTTTTAGAAATAATTCAAACGTAGGAGGATTTAAGACTTGACCTTCTTCAACCCCTAGACGTTTAACTAAAGATCCCGCTGCGCGATTGCGCACTACGCATTCAACAGGAATCATTTGCAGCTTTTTGACAAGCACTTCATTGTCAGATAATAAGGCTTCAACCTGAGTTGGAATACCCGCTTCGTGCAATTTAGTCATAATAAAATAGTTAAATTTATTATTCACCATGCCTTTACGATCTAACTGCTCAATGCGTAAACCATCAAATGCCGAGGTATCATTGCGAAACTCAAGAATTAATAAATCGGGATTTTCGGTGGTATATACCGTTTTTGCTTTACCACGATAAAGCTCAGCCAACTTTTTCATGTTTATAACCTTAATATCAATTGCCAATAAATAATTAAGGAGCTCTGCGCTCCTTAAATTCCAAACTTATTCTTGATTTGTACCGCTCACGGCTGTTGCAGGTTTCTTACTTTCATTGTCTTTTGCAGCATCATTGTTTTGTGCTTTTGGTGGCACAACTCGCACTGAATCAGGCGCAACATCATCCATTATGTCATTAAACAAACCAACAACATAACGTTGGACTTCGATCGGTTGCGACATCAAATCATCAGAACCACGATTTAACGAAGTTATTGAAATGGCGATAGTTTCGGTATCGCCTAATAATTGTCGCTTAATTGAATAAGTAGCTTGAACTGCTTGATCTTCGTCAGCACGTGGCATAAAGGCATTACCTGTTTTAATAGAATTATTGTCACGGTTAACAATAGAGATATTTTTCTTGCTTAAACTATCAGGGATTCGCTCCCACACATGGCTACTTAATGGTACATTAAAAGTGACCGCACCATTGTTATAAATCGCAAATGCGTCTTGAATAGTTGGAATTGGTAAACTTGGCGGCCTAATATCTAGCTGTTTGCCTAAATCACCATGAAATTCGGATTTATCAATATAAAAGTCACCACTTTCAGCCGGCACCTTAACACCTTTAGGAATGACTAACGGTTTTAAAGTGGGTGATTTAAGGTAATCTTCATTACCTTCGACTTCGCGCTTAAAATTTTGATCGCTACCACAACCGACAAGAAACAAAGAAGCCAAAACGGTTAAAACAGCCGTTTTTTTAATAACATTGCTTTTAAATATGGTTTTGTTCAATGTTTTATTCAATGTATTATTTAACATAGATATCTGCTTTTTAATTAAAGGTTATAAAAAATAATTACAGTAAATTTGCCTCTTTTAATGCTTGCTCAACGGCAGGAATCGACGAGGTGCTTAGCCCAACCAATGGCAATCGAATAGTTGCGCTTTGCATTAAACCTAATCTTGCGCACGCCCATTTGGCTGGCGTTGGGTTGGGTTCGATAAATAAATTATGGTGTAAAGCCATTAAAGTGTCGTTTAAGGTGCGGGCTTCTTGAATTTGGTTATTAGCAGCAAGCTGACACACAGTAGCAACGGCTTTAGCCGCAACATTAGCTGTCACCGAAATTACACCATCACCCCCTAAAATCATAAAGTCTAAAAAGGTTGAATCATCGCCACTCAATAATTTAAAATCAGAACCAACCAGTTTGCGCGTTGGGTAAACTCTTGAAAGGTCGCCAGTTGCATCTTTTAGAGCGACAATATTTTTGATTTTAGCTAAACGACCCACGGTTTCGGGTTTAATATCACTACTAGTGCGCCCCGGCACGTTATATAAAATCTGCGGTAGCGCAGTGCTTTCGGCTATGGCTTTAAAGTGTTGATAAATACCTTCTTGAGTTGGTTTGTTATAATAAGGAGCAACCGTTAAACAACCTGCAACACCGATATGTTCAACTCGGCTGGTTAATTCAATGGCCTCTTTTGTTGCGTTTGCACCAGTGCCGGCAATAATGGCAATACGTCCATCGGCATAGTCGATAGTTCGTTTAATCACATCAATATGCTCATGGTGATCAAGCGTAGCCGATTCGCCCGTTGTTCCCACCGAAACGATACCCGATGTTCCATTGGCAATATGATATTCGACCAATTTTTTTAAGCTTACGTGGTCAACGTTTCCTTTCGTATCCATGGGAGTAACAAGTGCGACCAGACTTCCTGTAAACATAAAATGACCTCTCATATAATCGGTTTATAACATTAGGTAAAGAATAAAAAATCTGCGAATAAGTATGCGATATTTCTAAGGTAAATTCAACTTTTGTTATGCAGGATTATCAATATCAACAAAAATAACCTCAATACCATAACAACTCGCTAACCATTCGCCCAATTTTCTAATACCATAACGCTCGGTGGCATGATGACCAGCGGCATAAAAATTAATGCCATATTCGCGTGCAAGGTGGATAGTACGTTCCGACACTTCACCCGTAAAAAATGCATCTACGCCCATTTGTGCCGCTTGTTCAATATAATCTTGCCCACCGCCACTACACCACGCAATATGATTAATCATTTCAGGCGCATTATCACCACAAAATAGTACTTGCCGTTTGTTATTGTGTAACACTTGTTCAAGCTGAAGTTTAAATTGCAAAGCAGTCAGTGGCGAGCGTAATGTACCAGTAAAAAGCAGATCGGTGATATCGTTGCGTTTATCGACCGAAATACCTAACAAATTAGCCAGTTCGATATTATTGCCAAAAATGGGATGACCATCTAACGGCAAGTGATAACCATATAAATTAATATCGTTAGTTAATAGCGTTTTTAGCCGTTGGTATTTAATGCCGGTGATGGTTTGTACTTCGTTCTTCCAAAAATAGCCATGATGTACAAGCACCGCATCGGCTTGCAGTTCGACCGCTTTATCTAACAATAACTGGCAAGCGGTAACGCCTGTCACAATTTTATTGATATGCGCACGCCCCTGCACTTGCAATCCATTTGGTGCATAATCACGATAGCGGGTAATTTGCAGTTCGTTGTTAATAATCTGTTCTAACTCAAAGTTTTGCATTGATTACTCTGTTTTAATATTGTTTAATGATGATTGATAATTATAATCACTTTAATCAATAATGGCATCTAATCGTTCGCTTTAATGTAGCTTAAATGTGATTGGCGCAAAGCTTGCTAGAATGACACCTAATAAAAATAAACACATGGAATGCAAACTCTCAACACCAATGCTAGGCGAACCGCTTAAAAGCTGGCATAATAGCCCTTTTTTGATAGATAAGATAAATTAACGTGCCAAACGCCAAATTATGTGAACGCTTTCGTGGATTTTATCCGGTTGTAATTGATATTGAAACATCAGGATTCGATCCAAAACTCAACGCTATTTTAGAAATCGCCGCTATCACCTTAAAAATGACACCTGATGGCTGGTTAGAACCTGATCAATCCTTACAATTTAATGTCAATCCGTTTAATGATGCAATTTTAGAACCCACCGCACTTGCTTTTAACGGCATTGACCCTGATAATCCACTGCGCGCTGCCGTGGACGAAAAGCACGCCTTAGACGAAATTTTCAAAATGGTTAGATCAGGCATAAAAGCCAGCGACTGCACGCGCGCAGTGATAGTTGCACATAATGCGCACTTTGATCATAGTTTTTTAATGGCAGCGGCTGAACGCTCAGGCATCAAGCGTAACCCTTTCCATCCTTTTGCCACCTTTGATACAGCATCGCTCAGTGGTCTGGTTTTTGGGCAAACAGTGCTAGCAAAAGCCTGTCAAGTGGCACAAATTACATTCGATCTCAAACAAGCCCACAGTGCACTATATGATACACAAAAAACCGCCATACTCTTTTGTAAAATTGTTAATCGACTTAAATCGCTTGGGGGGTGGCCTTTAGCGCCTATGAAGAGTGAAACAGAAACACAACAATACGATAACAATATTCAATAAACTAAAAACGAATAAACATACAAAAACAATTGAAAATTAATTTACTCGTTATATAACTACCATAAAAAAGCGCGCTCAACTTGCGCGCTTAATTCATCGTTTAATTAAGACTTATGCTTTTCGGCAGTTTGCTTAATAAGCGTTTGTAGTTCACCAGCTTGAAACATTTCTAACATAATATCACAGCCACCTACTAATTCGCCTTCCACCCATAATTGTGGAAACGTAGGCCAATTTGCAAATTTAGGCAATTCAGCACGAATATCAGGATTTTGTAAAATATCAACATAAGCAAACGGCTCACCACATTGCGATAAAACCTGTACCGCTTGAGCCGAAAAACCACAACTTGGTAATTTTGGCGACCCTTTCATATATAAAATAATCGGGTTTTCGGCAATTTGTTTTTTGATTTTATCGAGTGTTGTCATTTCGACTGTCATGCGATTTCCTTGGTCATTCATTGTAATAATAGAAGCTATTTTAACGCACAATAGGGTTTGTTCCTACTGCTATCTTATAACCAATTTGCTTAATGGTGGTTTTTAGAGCGAATTGTGGAGGCGTTGTTTTTGTAAAAAATAATTAAAATAAAAAAATAATAAAATCAATCTAATTCCTGACGTTTTGTTTTGTTGCTGAAATAAGTGGGGTTTATTAGATTTACCTTTGCGAGGTACTTCTTTGTCGGCTCTGCCCCCTGCTTACGCAGAAGGCGCTTTTTTTAATTCGTTATCCTCAAATTCACCTACGCCTCAAGGATTAAGTCCTAAATGCTAAGGAACTATACAAATTCCATTCGAGACGAAACTTGGATAAGAACTACGCACGGCGCCGTTAATTGAGTTTACACCGAATGAAGCTTCACCTGTCCAGTAGTTTCCGAAGCTGTTAAAGCTTGCACCAACGTAATTAGCCAGCAACCCCCATTCTGCGAAGAATCCTCCCCCAATTCGACGCTGGTAATGATTACCTGTTGATGATGGCGTAGCGCCGACGGCTCCTTCACATTGTCGGCCTGAGTTCAAACCCAAGCATACCGCATTAGTCAGGTCCTTTACCTGTGGCATACGATACCCTAAACCATTACACCAATCTGCTTGGTAAAAAGAGTAATCCCCTTTATCTCCACGGTGAACGAACCACTTTTGTAATACAAATCCATATTTTACTATCTCATTACCGCCACTATCTCTCCCCACTAATTCGAATGTCTGCGGTAACCTTGGCACAGAGATCCGACTTGGATGAGGATTGTACCATTGAGCTCTAGCCTCTGGCCCCTTCAGAGAAACACGCGTTACCATGCCACGAAACCATCTATCGTTTGATCTTGTCCTTTTTACGGTAACAGTTATTCCCTCATGTGTGACTGGCTCCCATGTCAATTGATCTGGATCAACCCCCTCTATTTCTAAATCAAAATATAATCCATCAGCACCCGTGGTTGGGAAATTAAGAGCGTATGATGTGGGATCTGATTGAGTGATGAGAAATCCTCCATTTGGGTTCCATATGTCAGCAGGACCGGCGTATTCATCTGTGCCCCAATCCTTATTCGGCCTTGCGAAGCTGATGGCTACCGGTGGTTCCGATGGCAATATTATGGCATCACTACGATTATCCCCTCGACCATTTTTATAGGTTAATGCCGGTAATCGTAATGAATACGGCAATAGCAACAACAGTGCCAGCAATAATGAAAATTTTGGAAATATTTTTGATGATAATTTTGGAAATAACGTTGAGAATGTAAACGAGGCGAATTTTAAAACTTGTCTAATAGGTTCATTTGATAAGTTTAAGACATAGGTTTGCCAGTGCTGGTGTTTGGTGTTTGGTGTTTAAAATGATAATGCATTACTTCTCCTTTGTCAAGTATTTTATTGATTTATTTGATATTTTTAGCTAGATCACTTATTAAATAAACTGATTAATTAAATTATAGCCACAAAAAAGTGCTTGGCTAGTTTTTTTGCGGATTTTTAGTAAGGAAATGTAAATAACTGAACGGTTCGGCCTTGGAATGGTAGAGATTATTCAATCAAAATAATCGATTGTATTTTGATCGTTTTAACTTTTTGGTGGAATAAATAGCATCTGTAGCAACATCCAAGATGGATTGCGAATTTTTATCTAATAATCTTGTAACTTTCTAAACCACCTATGCGGTGGTGAACGATATAGAGCATCATGACTTATTTTGAGAAAATTTCTAAACCGCCTATACGGTAGTAAACTAAAAGCCAACATACTATAAAACTTGTTGGAAAAAAGACAAACAAGATTTTGATATTAAAAACCTTTTTTTATAAGTTGTTTTTAATTTATTGTTTTTATTTATTGATAAAAAAATGGTTAGCGCTGTTTTAAGTTTTCGAATAATGCGTCAATTTGGTCGTAAAAAGTCAGTTAGCATGTTGATTTTTTTATTTGTGATTTTTAGAAAAAACCATTAAGAAAATCAGTAAGATCTTCGCCCTATTTATTCGCAAGTGATTGGAATAGTTTTAAGATTAAATCCAGCCTCTTTATATAACTTATACCTTGCCCTTGCAAGTGGCTTTAGCTGTTCATCAACTGGCACAAAATCGATAATATCACGATAAACACCAGCAAATTCGGGAAATTGCTCTTGCAAATTAATCAGCAACTGGCGAGAACCACTGCTGCGTTTTTCTGGCCAGCAGATTTCAATAGGGGATCCTCCTTTCATACCTTCACCAGCTAAATTGTGTGGTACAAAATTGGTGGTGTCAAGTTGCCAAAGGTATTCATCTATTCGCTCAGCTTGAGCCTGATTTTGGCAAGCAACTAGCACGCGCTGTTTGGCGTGCCAAGCTTCAACTATCTTTTGGCATGCTAGCTTTTCATAAAATAGCATGCCCAATTCGTTGGCTTCTGTTTTATTTTCAAGTAAATAGAAGATCACTTTTTTCATAAAATCTTAGCTCAATTTATTGATCTTGTAGATATTGAATCAACATGGCAACTGGGCGACCTGTTGCACCTTTTTGCCCACCAGACTTCCATGCAGTGCCGGCAATATCTAAATGTGCCCATTGATATTTTTCAGTAAAGCGTGATAAGAAGCAAGCAGCGGTAATGGTGCCACCATCACGTCCACCTGCATTGACAATATCAGCACAAGTTGATTTGATCTGTTCTTGGAACTCACTATCAATAGGTAGTGCCCATGCCTTGTCGCCCGCTTTGTTGGATGATGCTACCAATTGCGCAATTAGCTTGTCGTTGTTACCCATTATCCCTGTATAGTGATGTCCCAACGCAACGATACAAGCACCTGTTAAGGTGGCAATATCAATAACGATTTTTGGATTGTAACGTTCAACATAAGTTAACGCATCACACAATACTAAGCGCCCTTCAGCATCGGTGTTAATCACTTCAACCGTAGTGCCTGACATGGTGGTGAGTATGTCACCGGGGCGATAGCTGTTGCCATCAGGCATGTTTTCACAGCCGGCCATGATACCAACCACGTTAATAGGTAATTTAAGTTCAGCGACAGCCTGCATAACGCCATAAACAGTTGCAGCGCCACACATGTCGTATTTCATTTCGTCCATACCGGCAGATGGTTTAATAGATATGCCCCCTGAATCAAACGTTAGCCCTTTACCGACTAAAACATATGGCTGAGCTTTTTTATCTTTAGCGCCTTGATATTCCATCACGGTCATGATTGATTCATTTTGCGATCCACGTCCGACGGCTAAATAGGCGTTCATGTTTAATTTTGCCAGTTCGTTTTCACCAAGGCAGGTGACTTTTAATGATGAGTGTAATTTACCAAGCTGTTTACCTTGTTCGGCTAAGTATTTTGCATTACAAACATTTGATGGCATATTGGCTATCGTTTTTGTTGTCGCAATAGCATTTGCAATAATTTGACCTTGTAACAAATTATCAGTTAATCCTGATAATGCTTTTTTGTCTTGAGTTAATAATGTGATTTTAGTTAGACTTGGTACAGGGATTTTCGTGGTTTTAAATTCATCAAATCGATAAGTTATGTCGCTCACAATTTTCGGTAGTTGTTTAGCAAATTCAAGGCTATTTGCTTCATTAAATACAAATAAATCCCATACGATATTTTTAATTTTTTTAGCAAGCAGTTCTTTAATTACTGCTTGAATGACTTTTTTGGCTTGAGTTAAGTTAAACGCTTTGGCTTTGCCACATCCAACAAATAAGATCTTTTGTTTTAAGCTGTTACTGTTTGGATATAATAAGGTGGTTTGACCTATTTCACCACTTATGTCGCCTGATTTGATAAGCTCACTAACTAAGCCATTAGTTGATTTATCGATATCTTTAACAAGATCAGACTGGTTTTTTCCTGAATCAATTGAAATAACTAAACACTCTGTTTTTTGTTTGGTTATAATAGCGCTGTTTTTTATTTGAAACTCCATAATGCTTCTCGTTTGTGAATGGGTAGAGATTGTTAATATTCTATCGGTTCATTGTTGGATAGCAACAAAAAGATAACTAAAACCAAACAAATCAGATTATAATAGCCAGATTTTGTGCCAACATGTATAGGTAAAATGTGATAATTCGTCGATATTTAGTTAAAGAGACATTGAAAACCCAAGGGGCAATTTTGTTTATTTTGTTACTGATTTTCTTTTCTCAAAAATTAATTAGAATTTTGTCGAGCGCCATTGATGGTTCGATTCCCCGTGATTTGATTATGCCGTTATTAGTCTTGGGTGTATCGAATATGGCTGATCTCATTTTACCGCTGAGCCTTTTTCTTGGTGTATTAGTTACCTTTGGGCGCCTTTATTCTGACAGCGAAATGGTGGCAATGCATGCTTGCGGGGTTAAGAAGAATTTGACGTATCAAGTGGTGCTTTTTCTTTGTATTTTAACTTGCATACTAACGGCACTCAATTCGCTTTGGTTTGGTCCTTGGACTAGCGTTAAGCAAGATCAGCTACTTGCCAATGCGAAAATAAACCCTAGTTTAGCGGGATTGTTAGCTGGGCAATTTCAACAAACACCTGATGGTAATTCGGTGATTTATATTGGTAATGTGGATAATAATAATTTAGAAAATGTGTTTATTGCTCAAATCAATCCAAAAACCAATCAACGCCCTTCCATTATTATTGCTAATAAGGGAAAGACTGGACATGATGATGAAGGTAATCAAATCATCACCCTTGAAAAGGCCAATCGTTATGAAGGCACAGCACAATTAAAGGATTTTCGAATTTCACACTTTAATAATTATTTAGGCATAATAAAACCCAAAGTGTTGTCGACCGATGAGGATACAGATAAAACTGATGTTCAACAATTAGGATTATTTGAGCTGGCAAGCACCAATACACCTAAAGCCAATGCTGAATTTTATTGGCGAATAACCTTGATTATTTCAGTGCCATTAATGGCATTTTTAGTGATTCCACTGAGCGTATCTAATCCACGCCAAGGACGACTTGCACAAGTTTTACCGGCTTTACTGCTGTATTTGGTTTACTTTTTGTCGGCCAGTTCGATTAAAGCCAATGCAGGTAAAAGCCGCTTAGATCCCGAATTATGGTTTTATATTTTGAATTTAGGGTATTTTGTGTTAGCGCTAATTTTGAATTGTTGGGATAACTTATTTATGCGTAAACTTCGCTTAAAATATGCGGCATCTTAAGGAGAAAAGCGTGTTTTCGATTTTAGATCGTTATATTGGAAAAACTATATTAAGTACCATCGGTATTAGCCTTTTTTTACTTATTAGTTTGTCAGGTATTATCCGTTTTATTGATCAACTGCGAAAAATTAAAGTTGATTATGATGCGTTTTCTGTGGGTATTTATACCCTGTTAATGGTGCCAAAAGATTTGGAAGTGTTCTTTCCTATGGCCGCATTGTTAGGTGCGTTAATTGGTTTGGGTTTGCTGGCATCACGCAGTGAGCTCATTATAATGGAAACTTCCGGCTTTAGCCGTTTTAAAATTGCATTTGCAGTGATGAAAACAGCCTTACCGCTGGTGTTAATTACCATGGCGATTGGTGAATGGGTTGCGCCAGTTAGCGAACAAACTGCACGCAATATGCGTTCTGAAAAACTTTATGGTAATTCGTTAATGGCCGAACAAGGTAGCCTTTGGGCTAAAGATGGTAATGATTATGTATTTATTGGGCATGTAAATAACGATAATTCGATTTCAAATATTTCTATCTATTCGGTCGATGACAATAAGCTACTATCCATTACCCACGCCGCCTATGGTGTTTATGAAAACGATAGTTGGACTTTGTCGCAAGTCGAAAAAAATGAGCTAACGGTGCAAAACAAAGTTGTGGGAGTCAATATGGTCTCCATCCCTTGGAAAACGAATATTACCCCCGATAAATTAAGTATTGTAGCATTTGACCCGGATTCGTTATCGGCCTCTGGGCTTTATCAATATTCACAATACCTTAAAAGCTCAGGGCAAGATACCAAGTATTACGATTTACTATTTTGGAAAAAGATTATCAAGCCAGTTTCGGTGGCGGTGATGATGTTGTTAGCTTTGTCATTTATCTTTGGTCCGTTACGTAGCGTGTCAATGGGGATTCGCGTGGTGATAGGCATCAGCTTTGGCTTTTTGTTTTATATTGCCGATAATTTATTTGCTCAAGTAAGTATTGTCATGGGTATTTACCCTATTATTGGATCACTTATCACCAGTTTTGTGTTTTTGTTGATTAGTTATATCTTGTTTAAACGAAAGAACTGAGATAAGCGGGTTAGTATATAGATCCTATCATCCATATAGATGATATGTTTTTTTATTTTGTTACTTTTATTCTGTCCGTATTTATTCTTTATCAAATAGTTTTAAATACTGACCATAACCGGCATCTTCAAGTTCATCTTTTGGTATAAACCGTAAAGATGCTGAGTTGATGCAATAACGCAATCCCCCTAAGGCTTTTGGTCCATCATTAAAAACATGGCCAAGATGAGAGTCAGCATTTGCAGATCGCACCTCGGTACGTCGCATACCAAAACTGGTATCCTTTTTTTCAATAATATTGCCCTTTTCTATTGGTTTGGAAAAGCTAGGCCAGCCACAGCCCGAATCAAATTTATCTAATGAAGTAAATAGTGGTTCGCCAGATACGATATCAACATATAGCCCTTCTTGCTGATTGGCATAAAATTCGTTTTCAAATGGAGGTTCTGTCCCATTTTTTTGGGTAACATGATATTGCATAGGTGTTAATATGGACAGTGCTTTTTCTTTCATTGTTTTATTCATAAGTCACCTTCGTTATTTAATGTTGTTTGTTTTAATTAATGGTGATTAATCACGGCTTAACATAGATTGCAATACTTTATCTTTAATCCAAAAATAATGATATAAGGCACCAACTATATGTAAAATAAGTAACATAGCTAATAAATATGAGCTAACTTTATGGACAGTATGAAAAAAATGATAATACATGTTCGGCATATCAAGCGCAGGAATAGATAAGATGCCAAATACATTTAGAGAATGACTACTCATTAAATATCCAGAGGTCGGTACTACCAGTAATAAAATATAAATAAATCCTTGTACCGATTTTGATAATGCGCGTTGTAACTTTTGCTCTTTTGGTAAGACATCAGGTACACCTTCTTTTTTAATCACAGCAAAGCGCCATAATGTGATTACAAAAATCACTAAGCCAAAAGATTTGTGCAATATATAAAGGGTAAACATGCCCCCCACATAGTGTGATAATGTCACGTTAAATGTCACCAATAAAAATGCTAATACAATAAGTATCATTGTTAGCCAATGGATCCATTTTTGTTTGATACTGTATTGTGGGTAGTTTTGCATCATTCGTTCATCCTTTATTTGATTTTTGCCAATGTCTAGCCAAAAAGTCAGATCGCCCTGATAATTGGTAATATTGATTATAGTGTTGAGGCTGTTTGGTGTAATAACTTTGGTGATAACCCTCAGCTGGATAAAAAGCCACCGCAGGCTCTATCGCAACACCAATTGGCTTATTAAATCGTCCACTTTCTTGCAAGGTTTGTTTAGACACTAATGCTTGTTTATGCTGAAATTCGTTATGGTAAAAAATCGCTGGACGATAAGAACTGCCCCGATCAGCAAATTGACCTTGAGAATCGGTTGGATCAATTTGTTGCCAAAAGATATCTAAAAGCTTTTTATAACTAATTAGTTTGGGATCAAACGTGATTTGAACCGCTTCGGTATGTCCTGTTGTACCCGAACAGACTTGTTGGTAGGTTGGGTTTGCAACATGTCCACCAGTATACCCTGAAATAACATTGATCACCCCCTCATACTGATCAAAGGGTTTTACCATACACCAAAAACAACCGCCGGCAAATGTTGCTTGTTCATATTGCTGCATAAAAACCTCCGTATTTTGATAATGTTAAATTAAATACACGAATGCTTACCCTGTAACAATATAATCAATAACGTCATTTTTTGATTATTTATTAGCTATATTACTTGAAATAATTAAAAAAAACACTATGTCATCAACATACTATTTCAGTTATAGGAGCTTCCTTTTATGGCGAGTGGATGGGCATCTGACGATGCCGTTAATCAACAAATCGAAGGAACAATTGCCGATGCTATCGAAAACGCAAGAAGGCAACTTAATCACGGTACTACTAGCGCTGATTTTTGTATTGCATGTGGGGAACCTATTGCTGAAGCCAGAAAAGCAGCATTACCCGGAGTGCAATATTGTCTGTCTTGCCAGCAAGAAATCGATAAGCAATTAACTAAGGTATCAAACTTATATAATCGCCGTGGTAGTAAAGATAGCCAACTGCGTTAATTAGTCGATGGTTCTAAATTAATTGAGCTAAAATGGGTGGAGCTAATCCACCCTAAAAAATGATTATTTTTTACCTTCACGTACCGCATCATAAGGATAAATAATCAATTTATTATCAAACCATTCAGCACAAAAAATATCATCAATTTTTTCATATCCTTGTTTTGAAATTTCGCTTTTAACCCAATCTTCATCTTTATTAAGCTGCTTAAGATTATCCTGACTAATTGCACCATTTTCAATGATGAGTACAGCGATATCTTTATCGCCTTTTTTGATAATGGTTAAAGAACCATTGAGTTCATACCAAACTTCTTTCAATTCATCAAATGAAGCTATACCTTGTATATTCACTAAAGTTTCAAAATCTCTTACCGGTAAGTTGGCTTTTATAAAATTATCCGTGATTAAATGGCCACTTTTCACTAATTGGATTGGTTCACCATCTATGGCATCGCGTAGGCGTGAGTTTTTAGATTTGATAAAACGAATTAAAACAAGTAGACCAGCCCAAATAGCCACTAACCCAGCAGCTTCCCAAGGCGATACTGTCGGGCTAAGTAATGCTCCCCCAACTAGCGCACCAATCACCATACTACCTACCTGATCGAGCTGCGACATTGGCGCAATTTGGCTTTTTCCTGACAACTTCACATAAACAAGTAAAATAATTAAAGCTAACAAAAATTTTGGTGCCATTTCTAATAAATACATTTCCTTTCTCCAAGCTAAACATTATATGTTGAACTACAATTCCAAACGCAGAATTAAATAGAAACTTCTGTATCGAAACGGGTAATAATTTATGTAAAAATCGGTGTAACTTTTGTTTAATTGACAATCAATCCATGTCTATTTTTTATAAGAAAATCTAAAACACTGCATGATTATTATGATAAGTAATTAATTGTATTGTACTCTAAAATTTGAATAAATTATAAGATTATTGCTTTGATTGCAATAACTAATTTCTATTATGTAATGCGATTTTGGCATGATGAAATATTAAGCTATTGTTAATGGATAAAATACGATTAATTATTACTTAAAAACTCGATCGCATTATGCGGACCATTATTTGCAATATTATTCAAGGCAACAACCGCTAATGCATTGTCTTCCACTCCTTAGGATACTAATTGTTGAATTACCTGCACCATTTATGATGGCCTTTGTTTACATCGAATTGCGATCTGGTTCGATAAAGTTAACTATTTATTTCAATTAAAATATGATGTTATTCGTTTATTCTTATTTATGTGCTTTTACTATTAACCAATAGAGTGGCCACTAGTTTTTTCCAGTATGATTATTAACAATGTACGCAATGATGGCTAAAGCGATAGAGCCCGATAACACCGGAAACAGTAAGAAGCTAAAATCATAATGAATTTGACTTGGTGTTAACAATATCACTAACGGATTAGCGGCTGCAGGCGGATGCACATATCGAAAGAACTGCATTGCTGCAATGGCACATCCCACAGCCAAGGCGATAACTAATGCTGAGTCACCGAGTAACTTTAAAAATAATAAGCCGATAAGCGCTGATATTAAATACCCAAAGATTATATTCTAGGCTGCGCCAAAGGAGACTGAGAAACTGCAAATAAAATAACACACGAAGTTCCAAACAGAGCCATGATAAAATAGCTAGCAGAGTATGTTGTCAAATACTCTAACGTTAAAAATTGCCAAAAAACCACCTAACAATCCTTGTACTAAATAAAGTAATTTGGGTCTACTAGGTAATTTTTCGCTAACCAAAAAGAAGAGTTTCATTAGTTATTTGTCCTGTTTCGTTATAATGGATAATTCAATAAAATCGTACATTTCTGTTCATCTTGCAATTTATTTAGGCAACTTAATTTTGAAAAAATGTACAAACGAATCATCAAAACAGCTGAAAAACTCTTTTATTAAAGTGGTTTTGCTAAAGTTGGCGTCGATGAAATAAAAGATAAATCTGGATGCTCTAAAACCACCTTATATAATAACTTTGGTAGTAAAGACAAACTGATAATTGAAGTATTTAAATATAGAGATTCAAAGAAAAGCTTAATGAAGCTGTCCTAAGCCTCAGTGCAATGGATGGAATTAAAAATGGCCTTGCGAAGAGAATTTTAACGGCTGTTTATTTATGCGAGCAACGGAAAAAATGTATGAAGATTAGCCCTGCATATAGGATATCATTACCGAACAGAAAGAATTCATTCGAAATCTTATTTCTTCAAAGCTTGAAGATCATCCTGATAAAGCATCTTTAACCAATAAGCTAATGGTACTGGTACTACTTGAAAGACTGCTTAATATTAGTATGATATACAAAAATAATCAACGTCTGCATAAACAAATTTAACAAGATGCTCTTAATCTTATGCTAGATTTGCTAAATAATAAATCGGTAAATAAGGAAGATTAATTAAAAGCAAGTATTAGATTTTTTTAAATAACTTGGATATAACGCTTTTTGATGATTTTAAAAGATGGTTCATATCTATCATTATATGCGTCGCTAAGTAGATGGGGATTGTCGTATTCAATTTTGTCGACATAATATTGATGTTTTTAAAGAAATAAGCCTCAATAAGATAAACTATCCCTATGTAAAACAAATGTATATTATAGAGTATGCAATTCGAGTCTATAATACTGATTCAGTAAAGCAATGGGATAATCATAATTAACCGTACCCATTTCAGATTGATCAAATCTTGATCGTATTTTTGTCCAGATGATTAGTCTACTGTTTATAATGACAAGTTCTACCATTATGAATATTGATAAAAACTCAATAATATTGATAAATTTTTCTACACTAATGTTATAAAATTTTATTGGAGCGGGAAACGAGGTTCGAACTCGCGACCCCGACCTTGGCAAGGTCGTGCTCTACCAACTGAGCTATTCCCGCGTAAGAGGTGTTTGTTTAATGGTGCCCGGGGCGAGACTTGAACTCGCACGGCCAAAAAGGCCGAGGGATTTTAAATCCCTTGTGTCTACCGATTTCACCACCCGGGCTCAAAACTTATTACCGAAAGGTAATTGCGTTTTGAATGCTGTGCATTTTACCCATCTTAAATTTTCCGTCAACAAAAAAATTTAAATTATTATCTAACTGCTCAATGTTTGTCACATTTTGTGGGTTTATTCATCTATCCCGCTTAAAAAATAAAAAATTCGGATTTATTGTTTAGCAATATGTGTTATTAGTATTTAAAAAAAGCTTAAATACGACTTAAACACTAAAAGATGAACCACAACCACAAGTCGTTGTTGCATTAGGATTGTCAACCACAAAGCGAGAACCTTGTAAGCCTTCTACATAATCGATTGTGCCACCAACAAGATATTGTAAGCTCATGGGATCGATAACTAGTGATACGCCATTTTTTTCGATGGCTAGATCATCTTCATTGACTTTTTCATCGAAAGTAAACCCGTACTGAAATCCACTACAGCCACCACCAGTAATGTAAACTCTTAGTTTAAGGTTTGGGTTTTCCTCTTCTGTTACTAATGATTTTACTTTATTTGCTGCTGCATCAGTAAAGTTGATTGGTAAAGCATCGCTCATATTCTTCTCCTAATATATTTATCTTAGCATTATATACCCTTGCTAAATGAAAATACAAAATAGAAAACTTCTATTAAATAAATTTCTAATAGCTAGCTTGAATTTATTTTGATTTTATGAATAAATACCACAAAATCTTATAGAGAGCATCTCAATTATGCGAAATACATTTAAATCAGAAAAGCTTTATCATCAGGCCTTGTCCATTATGCCTGGCGGTGTTAATTCACCGGTCCGCGCTTTTAATGGTGTGGGTGGCACACCTTTATTTATTGAACGCGCAAATGGGGCATATATTTATGATGTAGACGACAAGGCCTATATCGATTATGTCGGTTCTTGGGGACCAATGATCCTTGGGCATAATGATCCTGATGTAGCCAATGCGGTAATTAATGCGGTGCATAATGGTTTAAGTTTTGGTGCACCAACCGAAATTGAAACCAAAGTTGCCAATTTAGTGACGCAATTAATGCCTTCTATTGAAATGGTGCGAATGGTGAATTCGGGAACTGAGGCAACCATGAGCGCCATTCGTGTTGCACGTGGTTTTACTGGCAGAGATAAAATTATTAAGTTTGAAGGTTGTTATCACGGGCATGCTGATTATTTGTTAGTTAAAGCTGGTTCTGGTGCGCTTACTTTTGGACATCCGACTTCGCCCGGTGTACCTAATGATTTCGTGAAGCATACCTTAGTTTGTGATTATAATAATTTAGAGTCAGTCAAAAAGCAATTTCAGCAATATGCTAACGAAATAGCTGCCATTATTATTGAGCCTGTTGCTGGCAATATGAATTGTGTTCCAGCGAAAAAAGAGTTTTTACAAGGACTGCGTGAACTTTGTGATCAATACGGTGCGTTATTGATTATTGACGAAGTAATGACGGGTTTTAGAGTGGCGCTTGGTGGTGCTCAAGATTATTATGATGTGGTACCCGATTTAACTTGTTTAGGCAAGATTATTGGTGGTGGTATGCCTGTTGGAGCTTTTGGTGGTCGTGCGAATATTATGATGCAATTAGCACCAACTGGTCCAATATACCAAGCTGGAACTCTTTCAGGCAATCCCGTTGCAATGGCAGCAGGTTATACAACTTTAACCAAGCTAATGGAAGTTGGGATCTATCAAGAGTTAGCAGATAAAACTGCATCGCTTGCTGATGGATTATTATCGGTCGCTAAAAAACATAATGTGCCATTAGTGGTGAATTATGTAGGTGCAATGTTTGGGTTGTTTTTTACAACTGCTTCTGAAGTAACCAGTTATCAAGATGTTATGCAGTGTGATATTGAATTATTCAAAAAATTCTATCATCATATGCTAACTGAAGGTGTTTATTTTGCACCGTCAGCTTTTGAAGCTGGTTTCATGTCACTTAAACACACAGACAAAGAGATCAATCACACCATTGATGCAGCAAATCGTTTTTTTAGTAACTTAATTTAAAAGTATGACAATACTTTTAATATACCTAAACAGATCAAATTTAAACTATTAAAATAGGTAATAATTATATGGTTAATCCACTTAAAGAAGGTGAAAAAGCACCACTGTTTTCGTTGCCAGACCAAGATGGAGAGCTTGTAGGCTTGAATGACTTTAAAGGTCAACGTGTTTTAATTTATTTTTACCCAAAAGCAATGACGCCAGGTTGCACTGTGCAAGCATGTAATTTGCGCGATTGTTCTGATGAGTTTAAAAAATGCAATGTGGCAATCCTTGGAATTAGTACCGATAAGCCAGAAAAGTTATCTCGATTTGTTGAAAAAGAGTTATTAAATTTCACGTTGCTTTCTGATGAGAATCATGAAGTCGCCCAAGCATTTGGTACTTGGGGTGAAAAAGAGTTTATGGGTAAAACCTATGATGGGATTCACCGTATTAGCTTTTTAATCAGCAAAGACGGTACAATCGAAAAAGTATTTAATGATTTTAAAACATCCAATCACCACGAAGTAATTTTAGATTATCTAAAAACTCACTGTAAATAATTTATACAAAAGCAGATTAACCATTAATCTGCTTTTACTTCACTATTATTATTTAACTCATCTGTTTTTGGCCAAGCATTTATAATTGCTTTGACCAATGTAGCCAAAGGTATTGCAAAAAATATCCCCCAAAATCCCCATAGACCACCAAAAACAATTACCGCTAAAATAATAACAAGTGGATGTAAGTTGAGCTTTTCAGAGAATAAGCAAGGTACGAGTAAGTTGCCGTCTAATGTTTGAATCAGAATATAGAAAAATAATAAATAACCAAATTGCGCGGTTAAACCCCATTGAAATAGTGCAATTAATACAACGGGAATCGTTGAAATAATAATACCAACATAGGGCACTAAAACAGATAATCCGACAAGCACAGCTAATAAGAGTCCATAATCTAACCCAAAATACCAAAAAGGGATATAAACACAAACCGTTAAAATAATAATATGTAGTACATTGCCAACAATATAATTGGATATTTGCATATCCATTTCAGCGGCAACTTTGTTTAAAATTGTGCGGTTTTTGGGTAAGATTTTGGAGCAGTATCCCCATATTTTTGCTTTATCTTTTAGTAAAAAGAACATCATTATTGGCACTAATACCGCATTAATCGCAACAGATACCATCCCTAACAAAGAAACAATTGAAAATTGTAACAACGAATTACCAGTTTGCACGACTTTGTTGGTAATACCTTGGATGACCGAATCGAATAAACCAACATCGATTAATTCTGGATAGTGTTCAGGCAAGTTGGTGAGGAAATTATTAGCAAAATTGAGCATGTTTGGGATATTGGTAATTAAGCTAACACTTTGTTGCCAAATTAATGGTAATAAAATCATAAATCCAACGAATACCACCATTAAAAAAAGTAGTAATACCATCACAACAGCGAGAGTTCTTGGAATATTTTTTTTATGTAAAAAGTTAACTGGTCTATCCAGTAAATAAGCAAGCACAATAGCAATTAAAACAGGCAGTAAAATTTTATTAAAAAAATAGATGATTATAAATAAGCCAACAATAACAGCCATTAGCGATACAACATGCGGGTCGCTAAAACGCTTTTTATACCATTCCATAAACATTTTTAACATTAAAATACTCCTATTTTGCTAACTTTTGGGGTAATAAGCTCAATTTTATTATTTTTTAAAACCACCTAATATGCCACGGGTGATCTGTTTACCAATTTGATTAACAACTTGCCTTGTTGCACTTTTGGCTATTTGTTGAGTAATACCATCATGTTGACCTCCTTTTGGTCCTTTTTTACCAAAAAGGACAGTGCTTAAAAAATTAAGCAATCCACCATTATTTTGCTTATTGCTTACATCGTTATTCATATTTTGGTTAGACAAGTTATCTAATGGAAATCCATTTTTTAATATTTCATAAGCCGATTGTCGATCTAAGGTTTGCACATATTTATTGTAAAAATCGGATTGATGAATAATAGATGATTGATTGTCTGGCGACATTGATCCCATTTTTGAACCTGGTGCAATAATATAACCACGCTCAACCATGTTTGGACTACCCTTTTCATCTAAGAACGAAATGAGTGCTTCACCAACACCTAATTCCATTATCGCTTTTTCAGTGTCAAAACTTGGATTTGTGCGCATGGTTTGCGCGGCTGTTTTTACCGCTTTTTGGTCTTTAGGGGTAAATGCGCGTAAAGCATGCTGCACACGATTACCTAATTGCCCTAAAACTGTATCAGGAATATCACTTGGGTTTTGCGAGGCAAAATAAATCCCAATTCCCTTAGAGCGAATTAAGCGCACAACTTGCTCTATTTTTTCTAATAATGCAGGCGAAATGTCATTAAAAAGTAAGTGAGCCTCGTCAAAAAAGAAGACAAGTTTAGGTTTATCAAGATCACCAACTTCTGGCAAATGCTCAAAAAGTTCTGATAATAGCCATAATAAAAAGACTGAATATAATTTAGGCGAGTTATATAATTTGTCGGCCAACAATATGTTAACTATGCCATGACCTTCAGGATTAACTTGCATTAAATCTTGAATATCGAGCATCGGTTCGCCCAGAAAAAATTCGGCACCTTGTTGATCGAGCGTTAGCAATCCGCGTTGGATTGCACCAATTGACGATAACGAAATATTCCCGTATTGTGTGGTGAATTTTTTAGCATTATCACCCACAAATTGAATTAATGCTCGAAGATCTTTGAAATCAATTAATAATAAGCCGTTATCATCCGCAATTTTAAATGCTAACTGTAACACACCAGCTTGAACGTCATTTAAATCAAGTAATCGACCAAGTAAAATCGGTCCTATATCTGACACGGTACTGCGAACAGGTATCCCTTTTTCAGCAAAGACATCCCATAATTCAATGGGTGACGAATCTGGTTGCCAGTTATCGACTCCAATGCTAGCTAAGCGAGCTTGTAGTTTTTCAGATAATATGCCCTTTTCACCAATTCCTGTTAGATCACCTTTAACATCAGCAAGAAAAACAGGTACACCTATTTTTGAAAAACCTTCAGCCATTTTTTGTAATGTAACTGTCTTGCCGGTACCCGTTGCCCCAGTAATTAAACCATGACGATTAGCTAATGAAGCTATAATAGATAAATCTTTGTTATGGCTTTTGGCAATTACAATCGATTCACTCATGGATTAACCCCTTAGTAAATTTGTGATTAAAACAGTTTTGTTATAAAAATAATTTCGCTATTAAAACAATTTTTCTATTAATGCGACAAATAATATTGTATTCTGAATTGGTAATAGGTGCTATTGTTATTATTCTATTTAGCCTAATATAAGGAGGCGCTATGTTTCCAGAATATCGAGAAATAATTTCTAAATTAAAGAATACCGATTTACGTTTTCAAAAATTGTTTGATCAACATAATGAGCTTGATCAAAAGATTAAAAACATTGAATCAGGCATTATTGTCAATACGACCGACACAATAGAGGCATTAAAAAAACAAAAACTTAAAATTAAAGACGAAATTTACGAAATTTTAAGAAAAGCGTCTGATACTCATTTAAATTTATAAATAAGTACAGCTTATAAATATTTTAATTAAGAAAATCTTAATATATCAAAAAGATTAAACAAAAAAACAATCATTTTTTTAAATTGCTGTCAAAGTACTCGCTCTTTAGCGAGTACTTTGAACTAATAGATTAGAAGAATATTTAATCAACAGAGGTTTTCTACTATGCCTAGAAAACCAATAACAGCAATACAAGAAAAAAATAGTGCAAATCTCACTTGAAATGCTGATCCCTGCCAATCACCTTATCAAAAAAATAGCGAAAGGGATTGATATTGCTTCGAGAATCTGTCGCTTCAGTTATTGTATAGATGATAATTTTCCAGAAAAATATCTTATCAGATTTTTTAAAATCAAACTGTTACTCATCTTTTAGATACCCGCTGTGAGCGACGACTGGTTCAGAAAATTCAGGTTAACCTAGCTTACCGTTGCTTCTTTTGTATGGGATTAACTAGAATTTTCTGAAAGAATTTATGTTCACTGATCACGATAAATAATACACTATCAATTTACATACATCAAACACACAAGCACAATATGATATTATCGATTTTGTGATGTTATATGATGCAATTGATTATTGTAAGTTGAAGATTGATAGTGTGATATGATCTATGTGAATATGAATTATGCAATGATATTATCAATAGCGACTGCGTTTTTTACGCCTCCTTTTGTGTCAAACGCAATAGCGTAATAATCAAATTTATGCCTGATCCTAAAGACAACATCTCCATTTTCGTCACTTTGGTGTTTTGCTATTAAGTCGCCATTTAATCTGGAATGCAAATAAACATCTTGTTTTGGTAGCGGAGTTCCATCCTGATCTTTAACTTTAGCAGTGATGTATGTTTTATTTAATAACCAATGAATAACATCGTTGACAATATTCATCGCGTCATTAGTTAATTCAACATTAAAAGGGTAGCCAATAAAAGCACAATCCGCAGCAAAAGGTTGACCTTTTAAATTTAAATCACCTTTACGAAACACAGTACAAGTGACAGTAGGTGCGTAATAATTACTTTCAAATCGATAAATCGCCAATGGCATCATATCTTTTGGCGTTGTTTTGTTATCATCAAAGATATAATAAAGCCAAGTGCTTTTGTCTGATTTTTGATATAGTGAAATTTCTTTTTTACTATAATTTATTGATATAACATCTTTATTATTTATAACTTTTGTATGACGTTGACCGTACGAATAATCTATTTTATTTGAAATACCGATCGACGTAACAGCTCCACTATTACCGTCCGAACCGCCAGCTACAACTGGAATGCCTTTCTCAAAGCATTTTTGGATTGGTTCACCTGCACGTTTTTCTTGAGAATTTATATAATCCATAATTAGATCAAATGTTGATAAATAACTTTCAGTATAATCGCGTGATGTCGTATCACAAAAAAATACTTGATGATCTTCACTAAGCGCAGTAATCATCGCTTTAACATAATCTTCTGCATCACTGCAAATAACAATTTTTGCCATTTTTTAATCCTCAAATTTAAATTCTAATTCGTTTTGTCTTTCTTTATTGAAAATAAACTCAATATCTTTACCCACAATAATACTATGTCTAAATTTCTGACTTGATTCTAAATCATTTTTGATGCTAGATAATTCAATAGATAAATCGCCTTTTTTTAGATGGCTAATATCAAACGAAAAACTTGGTTCTTCGGTTATTGTATCAATAAGCGTATTTGTGAAATGTCGCAATACAATGCGATATTTTACATCAGGTTCAACAGTTACATTCCCTTCATACCACCCGACCATGACACCAGATGTCTGCTGTAACCTATTTCTTGACGACCAGTTAATGTCTATTGTTTTATCGAGTATTGATGCAGGATAATAGCAACCATTGATAGTAACGTTAGCAGGAGGATAAGGCCGTATTGCCCGTCCATTAATATCAATAACGCGCCCCGTTGCATCTTTGGGATCGAGTGAACCAGTTGAGGTGCTTGTAATGATACGACAATCAACCTTGTCACCCTCGTAATAGTCTTCTGTTTTTATCGTTAACTGTCCTCCGCAAAAATAGACTCGACTATTTTGATTGTGTATTTCAGGTATTGTGTCAAGACAACCTCGTTTTACAGTTAATTGATTACCATTACATGATTCAACAAATAGAATCTCATCATCAATTAAAATCCACGTATATTCACTGTTTCTCGGCGCATTATCCAGCGTAATAACAGATTCCATTTTGTTAATTTGCTGTACTAATGTTCGCATTTCACATTCAGTGAGGCTTTCTGCATTATCAAAGTTATTAGACAGCGATGTGACCAATTCCGCCAAAATCACATCATTAGGTAAATCAATAACAGCAGAAGCAATTTGTCCTGCCAAATCATTGTCACCCTCTAATAACCGATCTACTGCTTTTTGTCCGTAGTTATAAACTAGTTCATAATAAGGCGATTCAACGATAATAAAGTTTTTGACAGGTTTTGCTACACCATTATCAGCAGGTAAAGAAATAGGTGGTTGAGTACTAACAACAGATGAAGTAGGCAATGAAAACACATCTCGGGAACATTCAATCGTTACCTGATTACTTTTTTGTGTGCCATAGTCAACAGATATTATTCGCATTACCACATTGCCCAATCCCAATTGTGGCATATTTAATAGAAACACATCTCCTCGACTCAACATTCTACCGTCTAAATTAAGCGTTAGTGTAACAGAAGCAAGATCTGAAGATAAATACGCTAAGTCCCTCATAGCCAATCGAGAAGCCAAAGAACGACTGTATACAGTATCGTACGTGACTGTTGTATTATTTTCTCGACCAGCCATTGTGATTAGTGCATCGTCACGAACTGTGACCGAACCTTGTTTATAATCATTTGTTCTATCAATAAAATTGACTGTAACAGAATTAATCATCTCAGTGACAATATTTTTTTTGATATCCGAAATTTTAACAATATTTGTTTTATCAAATATCGGTAGTTCATCAATATTGTAATTATTTCTGATCAATTTTATTTCAAACTGATTTGTTTGCGCATTTTGATCAAGCACACAATCAACCGTTTTTTCAATGTTCTTCTTTAAATCTTCAAATTTACTCTGATTGTTCCAAAGATAAGATAACCCAAGTTTTTCTTGATAAAAAATATCTGCAGCTTGCTTGAATGACTCCTCATTAATAATATTTTGCACTGATTGAGAATTAAATCCTGTATACTGGCTTAACACCAATTCTCTTAGTATATGTGCTGGATTCATATCTGCATTTGGACCATTAATAGCGTACATCATTGTGTCATAAATTAGGCTAGAATCAGAACCAACAATAACGGGGATACCATCCTCGGGTGTGTTGTCGATCTTTGCACTTAAAGATACATTATGATTGCCAACATTAATGCAATAAATATCAACATCTCGACCGTTAGCTATATTAAATCTGCCCGATTTATTAATTAGATCATGAATATCATTATTTTTAATAGAATCGACATTCTCTAGTTCGCCGTCACTCACGAAGATACAACAACGGTTCATATCAAAATTAACTACTTCTTTAAAAAAAGAGACAGATGCATTTAAAACAGACTCGAGATTATCACCCCCCACAATCTTCAAGTCATCAATAAATGATAAAAGAGGTGAAATATCATTTTCTGATACCTTTCTAATTAATTTAGTTTGCGGTGAACCACCTTGATATGTTGTGATCAGTATATCTAATCTTGACGAAGCTAGATCCATAGAAGTTTCAAGATTATTAATTGCTCGTTTCATTGCTGTTTTTAGTGCAGTGATGCGTGACCCACTCATACTATTAGATGTGTCTAAAATAAAATGTATCGCGGTGTTACCTAGTCCGCCTTCAGATCTAATTTCAGCTTTTTCGTTATACCATTGAGGTGTTTTTTTTGCATCTTGATAATGTATGCGTTGTACAACAACCGCTATATCTTTTAAATATGGATTATTTCCCCAATAAAAATGCTTGAAAACTGCGCCAGCAACATAACGATACGCCGGTACAATTTGCGAAATCTTGCTAGCTAGATAGCTATTCCGGCTATGTTTATCGTGACCTGAATAAACATCAACACTTCCAGATAAGCCACCCTCTCTAGATTCTCCACCGAAAAGAGATGGTTTATCAACAAATAACGTCCCATCTTGCAGCGATCCTTTCCATGCAATTCTGTCTGCTACGCTGATATTAATCAATTTATCAATCGTACCTTGGCAAAAGATCATACTAGTACCAGCGTAATATTTGTAACCTACTGTTTGTTTCTTTTTGCTTCCACCCATATTCTCCGCCTAGCTTGTTCTATTACTTGATTTGCCATTACATCATTAATTTTTATTAAAATTTCAGCATCAATACCATTTTTCAAAAAATCGGACCAATCTAATCCATGACGTTTAAAAAAAGCTCTTCCACCTGAACTACATTGTCGTGCTGCAATTAGATCTTCACGCTTAACAATTAACTTCATTATTTTTTACCGCCTTTCTTTCTAATAGCTTTAAGCGATTTATCGCCTACCCAAGTGTAAATTGGATTTGTTATTTTAACTGTGCCAAAAACAATTGGTATTTCTGTCCCTTCGGTTGAAGTGCCAGTTTTAAACTCATCCGCTTCTATTTTTTGTTGGTTCTTTTTACCGTGCGATCCAACCACACCAACAATTAAACCAACAACAACAGCAACCAATGCTGCAACTAATGCAAACATAAAACCTCCTTTTTAAACAATGGAATTGCCACTATTTAGCGGCTCCAAAGGAAGGTATGGAAATCCACCGTAATTAAGTGTGTTATTAAACGTATTGCAAGAATCAAGGGTTCTTAAACATCCCTTATAGAGAATGACTGATGCAATACCTTTACTTAGATTATCTATAAGCTGTTGATTTTTTCTAAATAAAGTGATTGAAGTTTCACTATGTTCTTTAATAAATGTTTGTTCTCCTTGTGGTGTTTGTACTATTCCGCCAGTGAAATATCCATTCGGAACCTCTTTTTCAAATACAACAGTTATCACATCATTTTTATAAGACGTGACATTACCTGTTATTTTAAAATCATCACGATTTAACCCACATCGTTCACCATATAGGGAATACCGACAGTTTCGCTGGACCTTATCATTTACTCCCGTTTGTCCAGCCCTTGTAATTAGCAACTCGAACGTCATTGTCATTTCTTTATCTGATGTGGAGGTTTGAGTTAACCGACCACTCCAAGCCATCGTGACCAAATTTTTTTTATCTAATGTATAAATATCAACTAGTAGGTATTTTGTTATGTCTGGTGTTATCCATTGCTGCACAATCTCATTAGTAATTGGCATGGTTATAGTGATTTTGTTTTTAGATAACGATGCATCACGCTTTATTGCACTTCGATTAATTGATTCTTTAATATAAATATTGTTGTCGATATTTAACTCACGCATACCACTCGTATAACGATAAGTGTTTAAACCATCATTAAAAACATACAATTCCGATTGTTTAAAAATATTGATCATCAAAAACCTCTATTACTTGAATATCTGATTGTGCTTGTTGATTTGTACCGTATTCAATTTGCACTCGGTCTGTATCAAACCTACAAAGCGTTAGGCAACTAATTTTATTGACTGGCTGTTCGATAATTTTGTCGATAACGATTATTGTTTTATCATGTAAATCATTGCTTATGCTAATTATTTTTGCATAAGAGACAGCGTTATCGTGAAATAATGATAAATATTTAAATGATGGTAAATCATTGTAATGACCGTTACGAATAACAATCTGATTGCCACGAACCTTTCCACCATATATATTTACATCGCCATCACATAACCAAAATGGTTTAACTCTACCCTCCCTTCGATAAATAAACTCCTTAAATTTTTTTATCTCATCAAACCCATCAAGATAAAATTTAATAGACCTTGATAATTTTGTACGCTCCCATCGTTCAATTCTAGTGATTTTACCAACATCATAATCAACAATATCAATATCTTTATTTAATGTTGATTCGTTAGTGCCATAATTATTATGAAGTACCTCGATGCCAAGATAAGTCGGTTTTTTAATTATTTTGCTATGATAGTTTGGTTGTTCAATCAACTCGATAGTTACATCAAACTGAGCATCAAAACCCGATGTTTTATACTTAGAGCTATTTAAGTAACATTCTCTTAATGGCAATAAATAGGCAGCTTTATAATTATTGATTACAGCACTTATCGCTTCCTTTTTCTCATTCGGCGGTTCTGCAAAAACAAAATCAGGTTTTAATTGACGTTCTGCATGGAACACAAACTCTAATGATTTAATTTCTGATGATTTTAACCATGTAACAACTTCATTTTTTTTGCTATCCTGATAAATCAGTAAGTTATCATCAACATGATTGTCAAAATAATTTCTGATTAAGGTTGTTCCCTGATTAATTCGACCAATGTAAACAGCCCTTAACCATTCTGGAATCAACCAAGTCCCAGTTAAATTATTACGTAGCAAATTAAGATAACGATTTCTATTGTGCGGGTGCGCTATAAATGAATAATCTAACATTACTCTAGGTAAAGAACGCAACATTATTCTATGTTCTCGACCGTCTCTTGACTCGATAATATCAGTGAGCCATTCAAAACTCTCTGTTATTCCTTCGATTGGCTGTTCAGCAATAATATTTGGCATTTCCACCTCAATTTTAAACATAAAAAAAGCCCGCAATTGCGAGCCTTAAAATCAATTTTCTATTGTATGTATATCTACATTAGATTTTTTATACTCCGTTAACAACAATCCACATATTTTTGTAATATTACACGCATCAAGAACTAGTTAGATATTTTAGTTATTTAGGATGCATTAACAATCATCGCTAACTCCTCTCCATTATCTCTATTTATTTGCATAACTCGCTTAACACCCTCTTGTGTTGCTAACCATTGCTCTGCTGACTCGTAATCACTCACAAGTGCAATATTAATGGTTGGTGACACCGTCTGAGGTGCATTTTCTTGTGTTGTTGATTGTGAATAGTTATTAACTACTTGTGGACGCTGTAAGCCATTCATATCGCCTCGTTGCAATGCCTCCAGATTATCGACACCAATCCGCTGGGTTGCTGCTGCATTCATCACAAACTCTTGACCATGAACGACGCCAGCAATCTGATTTCGTGCTATATTGCCAGTGTATCCACCTGTCATAAACCCAGTTGACTGAGAACGCATCGCTGAAACATTAGCCATCCCTGTAGCAATTGCCATTGCCGCTGCTGCTGCACCTAACGCAGGTCCGACATACGGAATTCCTGCCATAGCAGCATATGCAGCATTAGCTGCTTGATACGTGTTAATAACTGCTTGTGCAATCGCTGCTGCTTTACCTATTCTTGCCATTGCTACATTGTTGGAATTCTGCATCTGCGCCAGTTGTTCGAAAAATTTATTAGCCTGATTTAAAATAAATTCATTCTGTTTAGCCCAAACTTGCGCTCTTAACGATGCCGCCATTGATTGATCCAAGTTAAACTTCTCTGTTAATTCATTTATTTGCTCATACATCTTTTGGAATTGTGAGATTTGCTCACTCATTAGAACCCATGAGCCTTCGAACATACCAGCAAATGGGCTTGCACTCTCAGAATTGAGCGCATTAATTAAATCATTATATCCATAATTTTCACTATCTTTTAACTCAATCAGTGCTCTAACTAAATCAGCAAAATTTTGATCTTTTCTGAACTGAGAATTACTTTCAAGAGAATCTTTAATAGAAAGAATTCTTACATAATTTTCATTAAGAGCTATTTTCTTTCTTAACTCATCATTTTGTGCTTCAGAAAGCACCAAGCCTTTGCTCATCATATCTTGACTAACGCGATAGAGTTCGTTTTCTATGCCTCGCTGCTCTGATGAAAGTTTCATTAAATTCCACTGCTTATCTAACTCTTTGTTATAATGGCCAAGCGGATCTATTGATTCTTCATATTTATTGGTAAGCAAAGTGGTGTATTCATTATATTGGCTGGCTGTAATTGCTCCCTCCTTATACATAGCGGTTAATGCACTTAAGCTCTTGCTGTACTCTTGCAGTGCACCTTGTATTGGTTTTAATGAGTTAAGCAGTTTATTGTGCTCTTGTGTTAACGGGGTCACTCCTTTTGCAATCTTTGAGGTATCATTCTCTGGTGGCAACGGATTCATTGTGGTTTCTTCAGCAGATTTTCTTTTTTTTGTTTGTTCGATGATGCTGTTGTATCCTTCTTTTAAAAAACCACCAATTCTAAATAAATAATCTGTTTTAGACACTTTTTCGAGCTCATCTTTAAGCTTGTTTAACCCTCTTTCAGCCGATGGATCTAATTCAAATTTGTTAAATTTTATCGTCATTGAATCAATCTTTTCGAGGAGTGCCTTTCCTGCATCTTTATCAAAATACGACAGTACTGATGCAAATTCACGAAAGAGAGGTTGCCATAAATTGAGAATGCCAGCAATAATATCCCCAGTAAAATTTGCGATGCCTTTCCAGACAATCTCCCATGCATCACCAAGATTATTAAAAGCAAATGATCCTATTGTTGCTACCGACATTATCAATCTAACAATCGTATTAAAGTACATTTTCGATACGTCAATAATTGCTTTAAATACGTCGTTAACCGTGACCTGTATGCCTTTGAAAGCATTATTCACCGAGTTTACGAACCCATCCCACATACCGCCGATCCATTCGATCGCTGCTGAAGCCGCCTCTTTAATATTACCCCACACCGTTATAGCGACGTCCTTTAACGATATTGTGCCATCTTCTGTAAGCTTAATTTCATCCGAAAATAATGTTAAGGCAGCAATAACGGCTGTGATCGCCAAAATTATTGCACCAATAGGATTGGCAATTAATGCAAGATTTAATCGCATTATTGTTGCAGTAGCTTTTGATACACTTTTCCCTCCCATTTCAACAGATTTTACAAATAAGGCGTGATATACAGTTGCAGCGATATATCCAGCATCAAGAACAGCCAGCGCCGCTGAGGTATTTTTTACATTATCAGAAAACCATTGAATTGCTTGAGCTATTTTATTGTTAGCACCAATTGCGTTATCCGTTTCAAAAATGTATTGCTGAATACCTGCTGTTAGGTTTGTAAAAGCACCTAGTAGCCGGTTAGGTATATCATCAGCTTTCTGCGTGAACATATCAAAGCAATTCGATAAGGACTGAAAAATCACATCAGTTGTAATTTTCCCTTTTTCACCAGCATCTACAAGCTTATCTGTTGTAACATTGAGTTGTTCGGCTAAATCGCCTGTTTCTTGATTACTATTATTTATAACAGAGTTTAACTCCTGTCCTGACAACATTGCTAACATTAAGGCGCTTTGAAAAGTATTTATCTCAGATGCAGCAAAAGCTCCAGTTATTGCTAATGTAACTAAAGCATTATTTAATGCTTCAGTGTATGTTAACTGTTGAGTTATGTTACAACCAAGTTCCTTCAGCGCAGTTGCATTAATTAAAAAGCCTTCTGTCGTTATTTCGAAACTTGAATAAGTTTCTTTAGCGGAATCTATCGTATCATCTAAACACGTTTTAAAATCACTTAATAATGAAATGGCAACTGCAATTGTCTCCATACTTATAAAACTGGATAATGTTTTCAGTATAAAACCAAAATTTTGTGCAACAACTGTCGCTGTTTCAAGTTGCACTGTAAAGTTTTGATAATTGTTTATAGCATCTTTCAATTGGTTAGCATAAGCAATATTAATCGTTAAAGCTCGTTCAAGTGTATTATTTATTTCATTAAATGCGTTTTTGAATGTTGTTGTTTCGCTTACTGCTAATTTTATGGATTCAGTAAACGTATGGATCGAATTAAAATATTTTTTAAATGGATCATTATTAAAGCTTTTTAGCATTTTCTTCATCAACTCAAGATTTTTTTGAGCCCTTTCTGATGAAGAAGCAATGCTATCTAATTTTTTTGCTATTGAATTTGCTATGTTATCAGATACCGTGATAACAGTTGCTTCACGTGGCATATTAACTCCTTAATTCACTTCTGAAAAATAATAAGTGCTTTTGAAATAAAACCATCAGAAAACTGCTGAGAGTTACCGTCGTCCAGCCCTTCTATATTCTATAGAATTTGTGCCGCCAGATTTCCGCACTTTAAGTACGATTAATGCTGAGTTAACAATCACCATTTTGCGAATGGTTTTTTAATTATCCGCTTGTCATCTGATAAAAAGCATTATTTAATTCAATAATCTGGCTATTTATAGACGCTGACCAACCAGTTATCACATGCGGTTCCTTAATTTGCGTAATATCTGGTAGATCTTCAACTACAGCCAATGATGCTTTTATTACTTTGTTGTGAGTGCGAACTTTGATCTATCTATTGACAGATTATGAAATTTCAGTCCGTATCATTTTTTGTCCTTGAAGGCTTTCTCGACATGTTTTAGGTTAACTTGATCCATTGCTCGAATAATTTGAATTAGATCGTGTGTATCTTCATCATCAAGTTGATAAAAACGCGCATACTCAATAATTGATAACCATGATATTGCTGTAGGTGCCATATTGTGAGTACGCGTTGTATCTAAATCAAGAAAAGATTGATAATAAAAAATCAAATCATCATTAAGCACTGGTTTATTTTTTATTTTATCAGGAATGGGATGCCCCATTTGCTTTGCCATTCTGATTAAATCGCTATCCTTACCACCCATGTCTAGCTGATATTCAAGGACTGCGATTAGTTTTTTATATCTTCCTCTATTTGCACTGATTTATATAGTTCAATATCATTCGCTTGTGATATCAAGTCAGTAAATAAATCGGGAAGCTGTTTAAACAAATTACAGGCATTTTCAATAGAAAAAGGAATATTTTTTCCTTTTCGATCTTGAATATTATCCCATCCACGTAATGCCCCTTCAGAAAACGCCTTAATTGAAATCTCAATTAGTTTTTCTTCTGGAAGTGTATCCATTTGGATCTGTCGTTTATATTGTTTCGTCATTTTTTTAATCAGTAATGAATATTTAGAGTTCGCACCACCAATCCTTGCAATATAAAATGTTGGAATCGTTCCGTTTGCGTTTGCTGCATATTCAATAGGTACACCATCTTTTTCTTTAGTTTTATCAGTTTCAAATTGTTCAAATAAACTCATTTTTTTCTCCTATAAAAAAGCCTCAATTATGAGGCTAGGTTAAATTATTAATCATTAGCAACAGGCATTGCTATATCTGGTAAATATTCAAAAGACTGATACATCATTGTATAACCATGTTTATTTTCTGCCCCTGTTTTTTCAAGTGGAATAGTTATTTTCTGATCTTTTTCAACGTTAGGCATTCCACCACTAAGTGCAAGCAATGGAATATCAAAAATAGCACCGGCATTATTTGATGCTAAAATAGTTGAAAAACCAACATCAGCATTATTTTTAATTGCCTCTATAGCGGCAACTGATGAGAAGAAAGCCGTTAGTGATCCTGTTACATTAAAGTTACCAACCGAAACATCAAAGCTACCTAAAATACCTAGCGCTTTAATCCCCGTAACACCATTACTAATAGATAAATTTGAATCTGTTACGTATGCAAATAAAGTCTGCGGAATTGATGATGTTTTATCGATAACGCTCAATTTTTGGCGATAAATATTAGATGTTGTGTTGTACGCTTCACTTTTATCAGCCACTAACCGTACACCATCCAATCGTTCCCCGCCTTTTTTGGTTAATGAACCACAAGCAACATAACTCAAATCACAGGTAATATACTGAGCTGTCGATAAATTAAACTTAATTTCATTCGCTACTGCACCTGTAACATATTGTGCTTGCAAACCATTGCCATCATCACCAAGCGTACGTTCAATACAGTAAGATCGTTTTTTGATTAAATCTTGACGACTCTCATTTTTAATAACTGTTCCAAAATACAGTTCCAATTCAAGATTATTATTGTTTTCATCGATTGGGGTAAAATCAGTATCATCAAAAGTTAACGAATAATCAGAAATAGCTGTTATACGAGCCCATCCCTTATTCTTTTTAAATGATGAATTACTGGTATCACCACCTAAAAAAATCCACTCACCCAGTGTTAAATTTAAGCTTGTCACTTTTGTTTTTGTTGTGACTAATGACGGGAATCCACCACCATTGGCTACTATTGAACATTCCCCTGCTTGGAATTTAAAACCAACCGCGGTTAGTTTTGCATTGTCATTAACTAAAGTATTTTCAGCCAAACCGCCATTAACAATGATTTTACTAGCTGTTGCACTTTTAATAACTTTGATTCCATTGTTTTTATGTTTATCGAAGCCAGAAGCAGAAATCAACATACCTTTAATTGGTGGATTAACACAAGGTGTTTCCAAATTATAACCATCACTGTCAATGCTCATTATCTTATTTTGGATACCATCTAGTGGTTTAGTGGTAAACTTTTCTCTAGCATCGGCAAACATAAAACCTTGCATTAACCAAGTTAGAATATTTTTTGTGAAATCTAACGAAAAACCTGCGTTAGCATCAAGATCAACAATTTTACCCTTTTGATTCTGCCGCGATGGATTAATAGTTTCTCGTTGTAATAAAGTTGTAGATCCTCCCAAATCACTATAGCTATTAACTTCTATACCATGCCAAACTGGATTATCCGGCAAAATCTTGAGACAATCTTCATTTGCGATATACAGCCCCGCTACATTACTATCAATTGTTTTATTTTTACATGTCATATTTTTAAACTCTCCTATCATAAGAAATATCTACTATTGTGTTGGTTCGATATGGTTTTGGCACAAAACCTGCGCCATTAGGTTGCTGGAATCACTTTTTCCAAGTTTAAGATTAATTATGGGTTAGAATTGCTAATACCTGCTCATCTGTGTATGTAACTTTTTGCGATCAAATTAATTTATCGATTTGTAAATTACACCAAACTACAAAATTAGCTGATATCCATATAACAAAGTTAACTGCTAATTTCGGGTGAAACCATATTTCACCAAATTTACCTCGACTAGTTTTTATTAATTCCTACCGTCTGGAAGTATTTAAATATTCCATGAACATGGCAATACATTCTTGCATTTCGTTAGATTTCCACCTGACATCCAATCGTCACTATCGAACAAACTTGATGATCGTTGAAATCAAATTTATTAAATTCATGGTTTTCTCCATTAGAAATGAATTTAGTTTGTGGAACCTCACAGAAAATAAGTACAAAAAAACCGCAACCAAGCGGATTGTTACATTGTTTTAGAATTATTTAACTTGGTGGAATATAGCTTGCAATACTATTTCGCTATCTGTTTAATTATATTTATTTTTGTTATTATCACGCCCCTCTTTGTTCATTCCTTGTGGGGCTGTCACAGATTTCTTTATTTTATCTTCTTTATTGCTTGTTTATCGCTATTACACTTCTCGATAACATTTAACAAATACTCATTGTATTTGAGACTATCACTAAATGTCATTGATTTTGCTGGTAAATTTGGCAGACAGTCACTGAGTAAATTTGCTGGTATCGGTCGATTGACGTAAACTTTTCGCTCTGTTGTACAGGCGGTCAACAACAGAACTGGGAATACGTTCATTAGCACAATGATTATTTTTAAGTTGCTCATTGATTCGCTCCTGACGTTCTAGTGATTGGTTTTCTAGCTCGCGTTTGCTTTGCTCATTATCTGCTATGACTTGATTGTTTTTAGCGATGTTCTGGTTCAACTGTTCGATTTTTCCGAACAGTTCATTGTTTGTTTTTTGAATTGCTTCTTTGTCTTTACACAAATTAACAATAACATAAATCATAAATGCAAAAATAATCGCTATTGTCGTGTATGTTTTATTCATTTTAAACCACTCAAATAAAGCGTTTTACCGTCCTGCTTGACTGCTGTTAACACTATTTGGCGATTATGTGTTGGACTAAACCCAATGTGCACCCATTGATTATGCTCTTGAATTAATTTATCGAACTGCACACCAGAATCGGTTAATCTTTGACAAATCTCTTTGGGTGTTCCAAATGATGATTTAAAATCTACCGCTAATCCTTTTGTGTGAGCACTAGTAGATACCCCTCCAACTCTTGAATTCAATGCCGAACAACGATATCCAGACGTGATAATAATCGGCTTACCCAAAGCTTTTCTTACTAGCTCCAACTTGATAGCAGTTAATTGCACGTTGGGCATTAAATCAGCAGGCACAGAGTTATCGATTTTTAATTTGTTGGCTGTTGTCGAGCGAGTAAACTCTTCTAGCGTAAAATGTTCAGTTAGCTTAGTCATCGTTGTTATCCTCCTTTTTTCTTAACATTGAATTTGATATTTGACGTAATTTATCAACCCCTAAAAATCCAATTGCACCACCAATAAAAGGATTCATGCTAACGGGCAAGCCAAAATAATCCAGCCCACTGCTAGCGGCTAATGATAACGCACCACACAATAATGCTTCGATCCATTTACGACGTCCACCTACCCCATCATATGTTAAACGACCGTAGGCTATGATGATAGATAGAATGACACCATAAATTAATGGCGCATTCGATTGCAACCATTCCATGATTGATGATTTATACATGTTATTATTCTTCATATGAGTTAATGATGTGACAGCGTACTAGCTATTGTGTAGATATGTGTGTGTCTAGCATTGCTGTCGATTCGATGTTGAGTGAATTACTCAAAATTTTGGTATAAAAAAACCGACTTTCGTCGGCTAGAATTAATTACATTATGAATATAATGATCTTGTTATCATTACCCTTAATTTTCCTATCAGCTTATTGTATTCACATTTCTGTTGTTAGATAGAAACTTTATCTAAAGCTTAATTTTATTCTTAGAAATCCCATCTTATACATATTATATGTTTAAATAGTCAAGCATTTAAGTAATTCGACAAAAATTAATTAGAGAACTTATTTTATTCATCGGGCACATATTTTGCTAAAATGAAATCCGATGTATAATTAGTATCTGTCATATTAAATTTCAGTTACTACAATTTTTCTATTATCTGCTAGTCATTTTCCATGACTGAGATTCTTCATTAGATTATCAGCCCGACTTTCAATCCAATCATCTTTAGCTTTTTGCATTGTTATATTATTCATCATTTTGTAATATTTGAAATTATAATTATTTTCAAACAATCTATTCAACCTACATAATTCACTTTGTACCGATTTCAAACATCCAATAAAACACTCCAAATAGACAACCGGATGACAAAAGAAAAGTACATAATAATGCAAACTTGATTTCACTATCTGTTAGTTTATATTCATTATTAAATCTGTCTGTAGCTTTAATATTCACAAAATCTTTATTAGTCATAATCGTCTCAAAAACAGCCCTCAGAAGAGAGCAAATGGGTATACTATGCGATCATCTTTTCGAACTGTCAGAAATCGTTAACTTAATAAAATAATAGTTTATTTTTTTCGTTAAAACGATATTCCGCTTCTACATAGCATATAGCTCTTAAAGCGGTTTGGACTGAATCAGGATTGATGTTTTCCCAGCCCAATGCCATCCTTATTATTTCTTCAATTTCTAGATAATCATCATCGCTGAGCTCGTCATAAAGTTTAGTTGACAGCGCGTCAATTGTCGCTTCTTTGTCATCTCTCATTTCGATATTGCTCATCATTTTGCAATATGCTCTTTCATGAGCATTTGCTACTACACTATGTAACTGCATAACTAACCTCACCAGTAACTAAATATTTTTTAAGCTATCAGAGTATTTTGTCATCCAATAGGAATCAACTGAATTATCTCACTCGGCGGTATAAATAAATTTACCAAATTAAAAAAGCTCACATTTTAAAAAACCGATTACAGTGTACTCAAATTTAAATTCGGAACCATTTGTAAAAATCACCCGATCGTCAACCTTAACATTACAATCGACTAGTGGAATATCAGTGAATTCTTTTTTATCTAATCTTTTAACTCTATTTGGCGATTCATTTGAAGTCCTCGCTGATTGTTAATTTCAAACTCAAGCGCACTCTATGAATGCGCTTTGGTTTGAACTTAAAATAGCAATCTCTTTATTAAAGAACTTGATGGCTAGTCGATCTCTGTCGAGGCTAGGAGTGATTAAGTCGCTCACCCGATGCGTACTGCTGTGATTGCTATCAAAACCGCTGTACTTTCATATGCCCCAGCTAGCTACTTGAATCTCGCTTAACTAATTAAGTAACTCGTGGTATTGCTTAATTGTTTTGTTAAGTTGATTTGTTTTGATGTGAAGATAATACAGCCAAAACTGTTAAAAGTAAACAGTGAAAACTGTATTTTTAACTGCAATTAATTTGATTGGGTGTTTTTCAATCATAAATCGTGGATTTAAAATTTTGAATTGGGGTATAAAAAAGCCCCATATGGGCTTTAAAATATAAACTAAACGAAATATTTATTTTCTTTTGAAATTTTCATCATTTTTTGTGTATTCATATGCATCAACAATTAGTTCCCATATTCTTAACATATTTTCTGGTTTATCAATAATAATTTGATCTCTAGCACCTATTTCTAATCCGGCTCTCTTAACCTCATTTTTTATCTTGTCGGTTAGCTCAATTGGCAGTTGAATTGATGGGCGTTGTTTATTATCGTCGTATAAAACCACCCACCTATTTGATTTATTTTGATAAAGAACACTAAAATATGATTCAGTGTTCTTATATGTTAATTCGTTATCATCTATAATTGAATTTACATATTCAAATAAAACTCTTTCAGAATAAGTGGTAATAATTTTATCATTTTCAGGATCTATAATATCGGCTTTTTCATCAATTATTGTTTTTTCTTCATTATCGTTTGATAAGTCATCTGATATTTCTTTTTTCCCTGTTAAGCCTACAACAACCATATTACTTACAGCTCTTTCAATTGCATTTTTTACAATTGGTGTAATACTATCAAGAAATTTTTGATTTAGTTGTCTTGATATGTTCGATTTGTTTGCTACATATTTAACAAAATCAATCGGTGCCTCTCTCAACGTTGAAGTTATCGTTTTAGTAAATAATGAAAAGTAAATACTTTCTTCTGCTAAGGTTCTTAACGCTTCGGGTTTGAATTGATCATATCTAAATTAATATAGTTGTTCATAATCATTATGTTGTAATTCTTCAATCTTTATTTTTAAGAAAGGAGTTGAATCCATGATATTTTTTTGTTCTAAATCGGTGAAAAATCTCCATTCTCTACCGTTTGTTATCGCTGCTACAGCCACTTCTGGTGTTGCATTAAAATATCTTGAAAGTTGAGGGCAGTGATTTGTTAATTCTTCACTCCACGATTTTGCTTCTATAAACATTACTGGTAAATCTTGGCAGAAAAGGGCATAATCAACGCGTTCATTAGCTTTTTCTCCAGGAAAGTCTGCTTTAAATTCAGCTTTAACTTTGGTTGGTTCATAAGGTATAAAACCTAATATATCAAGCAGTAGTAATATTAAAGCTTGTTTGGTTATTTCTTCTGTGGCACAGTGACTCCCAATCTTTTTCACGTGCTCCGAGTGATTATCTAGCTTGTTTTTGAAATTATTCATATTTATAACATTACATTATTTCAATCATCTGTTTTATATTAATAAAATACTAAAACCTTAACTAATCTTATAATGCTAATAAATTGTAATTATTATCTCTTTCGTCTAAATATCCTATGCTCGACCATTGTGCCAACAATTCTGATTTGTTGATTTAAGGTACTCATTGTTGTGTAATCGGGATTAAGAGGGATAAGCTCAAATTGCATTCTTTCATGCTCATCATATCCCAACTCTCGGTATTTTTTAAAAGTGGCTTCTGATTCACCGTTCATAGCGACCACAAATT